>NZ_FUFN01000001.1 GCF_900162615.1 Virgibacillus proomii
TACTCTTTCCTTGAGGCTAGCCCTAAAGCTATTTCGGAGAGAACCAGCTATCTCCGTGTTCGATTGGCATTTCACCCCTACCCACACCTCATCCCCGCATTTTTCAACATACGTGGGTTCGGGCCTCCAGTCAGTGTTACCTGACCTTCACCCTGGACATGGGTAGATCACACGGTTTCGGGTCTACGACCGCATACTCTGTTCGCCCTGTTCAGACTCGCTTTCGCTGCGGCTCCGTGTCTTCCACTTAACCTTGCATACGATCGTAACTCGCCGGTCCATTCTACAAAAGGTACGCCGTCACCCATTAACGGGCTTCGACTACTTGTAGGCACACGGTTTCAGGTTCTCTTTCACTCCCCTCCCGGGGTGCTTTTCACCTTTCCCTCACGGTACTGGTTCACTATCGGTCACTAGGGAGTATTTAGCCTTGGGAGATGGTCCTCCCGGATTCCGACGGAATTTCTCGTGTTCCGCCGTACTCAGGATCCACTCCGGAGGAAGTTCCTTTTTGATTACAGGGCTGTTACCTCCTTTGGCGGATCTTTCCAGATCGCTTCATCTAAAGAACTTCTTGGTAACTCCTATGGAGTGTCCTACAACCCCAGAAGGCAAGCCTTCTGGTTTGGGCTCGTTCCGTTTCGCTCGCCGCTACTTGGGAAATCGCATTTGCTTTCCTTTCCTCCGGGTACTGAGATGTTTCAGTTCCCCGGGTCTGCCTCCTCTACCCTATGTATTCAGATAGAGGTACTGTTCCATTACGAACAGTGGGTTCCCCCATTCGGAAATTCCCGGATCAACGTCTACTTACGACTCCCCGAGACATATCGGTGTTAGTCCCGTCCTTCTTCGGCTCCTAGTGCCAAGGCATCCACCGTGCGCCCTTATTCACTTAACTAACTCGCTTTATGTGAAATAAGCTAGACGCTTTTTCGCCTTTATTGCTTTTGGTT
>NZ_FUFN01000002.1 GCF_900162615.1 Virgibacillus proomii
CCTGGGTTAGAAGGTTCATACAGCCAGGGTGGTATCCCACGGGTGCCTCCACGTAAGCTGGCGCTCACGCTTCGATGGCTCCCACCTATCCTGTACAAGCTGTACAAACATTCAATATCAGGCTACAGTAAAGCTCCACGGGGTCTTTCCGTCCTGTCGCGGGTAATGCGCATCTTCACGCATCGTATAATTTCACCGGGTCTCTCGTTGAGACAGTGCCCAAGTCGTTGCACCTTTCGTGCGGGTCGGAACTTACCCGACAAGGAATTTCGCTACCTTAGGACCGTTATAGTTACGGCCGCCGTTCACTGGGGCTTCAGTTCTACGCTTCGTACCGAAGTACTAACGCTTCCCCTTTACCTTCCAGCACCGGGCAGGTGTCAGCCCCTATACTTCGCCTTTCGGCTTCGCAGAGACCTGTGTTTTTGCTAAACAGTCGCTTGGGCCTATTCACTGCGGCTCCTCCTACAAGGAGCACCCCTTCTCCCGAAGTTACGGGGTCATTTTGCCGAGTTCCTTAACGAGAGTTCTCCCGCTCACCTTAGGATTCTCTCCTCGCCTACCTGTGTCGGTTTGCGGTACGGGCACCTATGAGCTCACTAGAGGCTTTTCTTGGCAGTGTGAAATCCGGAACTTCGGTACTCATGTTCCCTCCCCGTCACAGCTTAGAATTATCGGACGGATTTTCCTATCCGACTCCCTTGCTGCTTGGGCGCACGCTTCCATCCGTGCGCTTTCCTTATCCTACTGCGTCCCCCCATCGCTCAAACACTCATGAGGTGGTACAGGAATATCTACCTGTTGTCCATCGCCTACGCCTTTCGGCCTCGGCTTAGGTCCCGACTAACCCTGAGAGGACGAGCCTTCCTCAGGAAACCTTAGGCTTTCGGTGAAAGAGATTCTCACTCTTTTTTCGCTACTCATACCGGCATTCTCACTTCAAAGCGCTCCACCAGTCCTCACGGTCTGACTTCACTGCACATTGAACGCTCTCCTACCATTGTTCCGAAGAACAATCCGCAGCTTCGGTGATACGTTTAGCCCCGGTACATTTTCGGCGCAGAGTCACTCGACCAGTGAGCTATTACGCACTCTTTAAATGGTGGCTGCTTCTAAGCCAACATCCTGGTTGTCTATGCAACTCCACATCCTTTTCCACTTAACGTATACTTTGGGACCTTAGCTGGCGGTCTGGGCTGTTTCCCTTTCGACTATGAACCTTATCACCCATAGTCTGACTCCCAAGGATAAGTAGTTGGCATTCGGAGTTTGACTGAATTCGGTAACCCGATGAGGGCCCCTAGTTCAATCAGTGCTCTACCTCCA
>NZ_FUFN01000003.1 GCF_900162615.1 Virgibacillus proomii
ATGTGATTACCCCCAAAAGTTAGAGTTTTATTATACAGTTGATTGGCTGGATTGCGTTCGATACTCGACTGGGCTCAGCCCGGCCAATTTTTCTTTTATTCGTTCATGATTATACCAATAGATATATTCTTCAATCCGACTTTTTAATTCTTCATAGCTTACTAATTTTTCTCCATAATACATTTCTTGTTTTAAAATGCCAAAAAAATTCTCCATGGAAGCATTATCCGCACAGGTTGCTTTTCTAGACATGCTTTGGAATACTTTATTCTCTTTTAATGTTCTCACCCATTGGTTGTGCTGGTAATGAAAGCCTTGGTCAGAATGGATGGTGGTGCGATAGGTTGCATGATTCTTTATTATCTCTATCGTTTCTTTTAAAGGTTCTATGACAAGATCTAACGTTGGACGTTCCTTGATTTTATACGCAATAATTTCTCCGTTATAAAGGTCAAGAATCGGATTTAAATATAACTTCTCTTCACTTAGACATTTGAATTCTGTAATATCGGTTACTAATTTTTGAAGAGGAATTGGCGTGTTAAAACGGCGAGACAATCGGTTTTTCGCCACTTTTCCAACGTTTCCCTTATAGGAATTGTATTTACGGGATTTTCGCATAAATTTCACACATTTCAATCCCAATTCGCACATAATGCGATATACTTTTTTATGGTTGATAACGTATCCTAATTTATTTAGTTCTCTAGTAATACGTTTATAGCCATAACGTTCATGGAACTTTTTAAATAAATCTATAATGATTTTTTTTAGTACTTTGTCTGAATCTTCTCTGCCAAAATTTTTCACATGATAGTGATAGGTTGCTTCAGGTATGCCCACAGCAAGGAGAATATCTTTTAATCGGAATCCTTCTTCTTTAAGTCCAAATGCTACCTTTGCCTGTGCTTTTCGTGGAAGGCATTTGGATTCTCCCGAAAAGCTCGTAGCTTTTTTAGGTACGCATTTTCTAGCCTTAATAGTTCATTCTCTCGTTCTAATATTTCTTCACGTGTTAACTTTTTTTCTTCCTTTTTCTTCCGTTTATTGGGTTTCTTAGACATAGAAGACTCCCCCTTTGGTTTCAGGCCTTCTACTCCTTGTTCCTTAAATTCTTTCATCCAGCGTCTAATTAAGGAAGGGTTGTTCAATTTAAATTGAACAGCAGTTTCTAAAAAAGTAGCACCTGTCTTTAACACAAATTGTATCGTATTTAATTTAAAT
>NZ_FUFN01000004.1 GCF_900162615.1 Virgibacillus proomii
TTTCTCTAAAACATTATTTAAATCAACTTGAAGATATTCATCACCCGCATAGTTCCTATCATGTGAATATTCCTCAAAGAATACAGAACAAGTTGTATGTGGTGAAGAAACGACACATAAGCCGTTTTTCACTTTACTTTTCTTAACAATTTCCCTAATTTGATCTGTAATCTCATGGTATGAAACTCTATTTCCTACTGAAGTTATGATTAACGTATCGTTATAAACAATCATTTATGTTCCTCCTATATATCATTGAAATATCTTCCAAATGTTCTTATTCTCTTTCAAATATTTAATTATAAATGGTTGGCTAAACCTATAATACAGAATATTCCAACTTATTGTTATTCATCCTAACAACCAAATTGAATATATTTGGTAAAAAAATATACAATTTCTCCTTGTTATCCGTACATTCCTTCGTCCTGTATATTATCCACAAGATGGAGACAAGAAAAGCTTCTTTATGTGTCGTGTGCGGCTCAATTGAACAAAATGAGCTCTGCCTCTGTATTGTTGGTGTTTGTTGATTCCAGAAAGCCATATTGTATTCTTACATCTTTTCCTTCAGAGGCTTAAATCACCTGCAATGATTCCGCTTGGAGTACTTTTTTTCCATCGAATTCACACTGTTTCCTCCAATCACCAAGAGTATATGCTCCGTGCAATGGGTGATTGCTGTTTATTTAATAATGATTGGACTAAGCAAAATAGTACGTATGATGGGTTTTAAATGTTGGATTATGGATTAACATTCGAAGCGTACCGCTCCTTTATAAACTACTTACCATTTCTTCTAATTTTGCTTCCCAATCAGGAACCTTAATAATTCCACTTGTTCCACCAGTACCATCCGCACCTTCTCGAATAACTTGTCTGACATCTTCTCCGGTACTTACACCTGCTGCCTGAAGAACCAGGATATCTGAATTCACATGTTTGATTGCAGATGTTGTTTCTTTTCGATAAGACGATTCACTCGTAGTACCGGTTCCAATTAAACTGGTTGGTTCACAAATAATCATATTAGGCTCTAACTCTGCAACTGCCTTACATTGTTGTACCGTGTCAGCACAAACAATTGTAATAAGTCCCAATTCATCAGCTCTTCGTATTGTTTTATCTAGG
>NZ_FUFN01000005.1 GCF_900162615.1 Virgibacillus proomii
ACTTGAACTGCCCCCTGTCAAGTAGACAGTGGAAATAATAAAAAAGATTTAAGTGGCTTTAGCTCTATATTCCATAGGGCTAAGGCCGTTTAATCGCTTTTGATACCTTTCATAATTATAAAAATGAATATACTCATCTATCGCAGTAGTAAGTTCCTCAAATGTTTTATATTTATGTAAATAATACTTCTCACATTTCAGTGTCCCAAAAAAAGACTCCATTGGTCCATTATCAATACACCGACCAACTCGTGACATGCTTTGTGTCATCTCTGCCGCATCTATTTTACGTTTGAACCCTTTAGAGGTGTATTGGAATCCACGGTCACTATGGATAAGAGGCTGTTCTTCATTCAATAGTACTGTGGCTTGATCAAGTGTCTTAAATACAAGTTGATTATTGTTGGAATGTCCTAGAACATAACTTATAATGGATCCGTCATAAAGATCACGAATCGCACTTAAATAGGCCTTTTTTGATTGGTCATACTTAAATTCTGTAACGTCCGTTACCCATTTTTCATTTGGTTTTTCGGCTTGGAATTCACGATTTAATATATTGTCTGCCACATGTTGAGGTGTAGAGCGTTTATATCGCTTCTTCTTGACACGAATGACAGAGCGTAATCCAGCCACTTTCATCAACCGATAGATTCTTTTATGATTAAGTTTCTCCTCGAACTTTCTATTCATGTGAAGGGTCATTTGACGATAACCAAATATACCACCCACTTTTTCATGGAGTATTTGCACCTCTTTGATAATTTCTTTATTCTGTATTTCTCTGGATGAAGGAGTACGATTTAGCCACTTATAGTATGCAGAACGTGCAATTCCCGCGATTTCACAAAGTAAACGAATGCTTAACCCTTCATTCTGGTGAAGCTCTTGAATAGCGACATACTTATCCTCAAATCGGATTTGGCTTATTTTCGCCTCCTTTCGATCTCCTCTAACTTTTTTAAGAAAGCATTCTCTGCACGTAAACGTTCGTTCTCCTTTGCGATTCGATGCATTTCTAACTTCATTTTTTCTTCGGAAGTTAACTCATTTTCACTTTTAGAACGTCCTCTTCTATCCTTTAACGCATCCCATCCACCATCTTCATATTTACGTACCCATTGATATATTTGTTGGTAAGACACTTGATGATTATCCGCAGTTTGTTGATAATTCTTCCCGTTCGCTAAGGCATCTTGTACCATCTCAATTCGTTCTTTCCAAGTTGTTTTTCTCCCTTTAGTCATCGAGCTCGTTCTTCCTTTCGACGTATCCTTTAATTCTCTATGACTATTATACTGCTTTATCCATTTTCGAAGTACGGATGTGCTAGATATTTTATACTTGCGAATGACCTCCCGTTGAGAATACTCCCCTGATATATAATCTTCTACAGCTGCTTGTTTTAAATCTTTAGAATATGACTTCCATGTCCTTGAGTTCTCCAATCCATTGAGACCGTATTTCTCATATTTATTAGCCCAATCATACAGAGTTACCTCCGAAATTCCGTATTTTGAACATAATTCTATTAGCGTATAATCTTCATTCTTATATGCCTTTAACACTTCATACTTAAACTGTCTAGAGTAAAATTTATATTTATTGGACATAAAAAACTCCCCTTAAGGTAATAACAGATTTTTATTTTTTAATCTGTCTACTTTAAGGGGAGCATATCAGA
>NZ_FUFN01000006.1 GCF_900162615.1 Virgibacillus proomii
AAGTCGAGCGCGGGAAGCAAGCAGAACCCCTTCGGGGGTGACGCATGTGGAACGAGCGGCGGACGGGTGAGTAACACGTGGGCAACCTGCCTGTAAGACTGGGATAACTCCGGGAAACCGGGGCTAATACCGGATAATACGTTTTCTTGCATAAGGAGACGTTAAAAGGCGGCGCAAGCTGTCACTTACAGATGGGCCCGCGGCGCATTAGCTAGTTGGTGGGGTAAAAGCCTACCAAGGCGACGATGCGTAGCCGACCTGAGAGGGTGATCGGCCACACTGGGACTGAGACACGGCCCAGACTCCTACGGGAGGCAGCAGTAGGGAATCTTCCGCAATGGACGAAAGTCTGACGGAGCAACGCCGCGTGAGTGAAGAAGGTTTTCGGATCGTAAAACTCTGTTGTTAGGGAAGAACAAGTGCCGTTCAAATAGGGCGGCACCTTGACGGTACCTAACCAGAAAGCCCCGGCTAACTACGTGCCAGCAGCCGCGGTAATACGTAGGGGGCAAGCGTTGTCCGGAATTATTGGGCGTAAAGCGCGCGCAGGCGGTCTTTTAAGTCTGATGTGAAAGCCCACGGCTTAACCGTGGAGGGCCATTGGAAACTGGAGGACTTGAGTACAGAAGAGGAGAGTGGAATTCCACGTGTAGCGGTGAAATGCGTAGAGATGTGGAGGAACACCAGTGGCGAAGGCGACTCTCTGGTCTGTAACTGACGCTGAGGTGCGAAAGCGTGGGTAGCGAACAGGATTAGATACCCTGGTAGTCCACGCCGTAAACGATGAGTGCTAGGTGTTAGGGGGTTTCCGCCCCTTAGTGCTGCAGTTAACGCATTAAGCACTCCGCCTGGGGAGTACGGCCGCAAGGCTGAAACTCAAAAGAATTGACGGGGACCCGCACAAGCGGTGGAGCATGTGGTTTAATTCGAAGCAACGCGAAGAACCTTACCAGGTCTTGACATCCTCTGACGGCCCTAGAGATAGGGAGTTCCCTTCGGGGACAGAGTGACAGGTGGTGCATGGTTGTCGTCAGCTCGTGTCGTGAGATGTTGGGTTAAGTCCCGCAACGAGCGCAACCCTTGATCTTAGTTGCCAGCATTCAGTTGGGCACTCTAAGGTGACTGCCGGTGACAAACCGGAGGAAGGTGGGGATGACGTCAAATCATCATGCCCCTTATGACCTGGGCTACACACGTGCTACAATGGATGGAACAAAGGGCAGCGAAGCCGTGAGGCCAAGCAAATCCCACAAAACCATTCTCAGTTCGGATTGCAGGCTGCAACTCGCCTGCATGAAGCCGGAATCGCTAGTAATCGCGGATCAGCATGCCGCGGTGAATACGTTCCCGGGTCTTGTACACACCGCCCGTCACACCACGAGAGTTGGTAACACCCGAAGTCGGTGAGGTAACCGTAAGGAGCCAGCCGCCGAAGGTGGGACCAATGATTGGGGTGAAGTCGTAACAAGGTAGCCGTATCGGAAGGTGCGGCTGGATCACCTCCTTTCTAAGGAATAAGATAAAGCG
>NZ_FUFN01000007.1 GCF_900162615.1 Virgibacillus proomii
ATTTCTTAGCTTCTCTCAAGATCTCTCTTGAGTTATTTCTTAGAAAAACAGAGACTGCTTTTCTTGACATACTGGTTGTTTTGTTCAGTTTTCAAAGAGCAAATGTTGGTGGAGCCTAGCGGGATCGAACCGCTGACCTCCTGCGTGCAAGGCAGGCGCTCTCCCAGCTGAGCTAAGGCCCCTTATTAAAAACACTGGTCGGGAAGACAGGATTCGAACCTGCGACCCCATGGTCCCAAACCATGTGCTCTACCAAGCTGAGCTACTTCCCGAATCATGGCGCGCCCGAGAGGAGTCGAACCCCTAACCTTTTGATCCGTAGTCAAACGCTCTATCCAATTGAGCTACGGGCGCATATAGTG
This sequence comes from Virgibacillus proomii, assembly GCF_900162615.1. Lineage (NCBI taxonomy): Bacteria > Bacillati > Bacillota > Bacilli > Caryophanales > Bacillaceae > Virgibacillus > Virgibacillus proomii. The sequence continues at coordinate 363 of NZ_FUFN01000007.1, forward strand.
CCGAGGGCCGGACTCGAACCGGCACGGTAGTAACCTACCGCAGGATTTTAAGTCCTGTGCGTCTGCCAATTCCGCCACCCCGGCTTGGCTTGGAGCGGAAGACGGGATTCGAACCCGCGACCCCCACCTTGGCAAGGTGGTGTTCTACCACTGAACTACTTCCGCAATTAAACCATTAAATAATCAAGGTATTGGTGCGGGTGGAGGGAGTTGAACCCCCACGTCCGAAGACACTAGATCCTAAGTCTAGCGCGTCTGCCAATTCCGCCACACCCGCAAATCTTTCATTGTAATGGTGAGCCATGGAGGATTCGAACCTCCGACCCTCTGATTAAAAGTCAGATGCTCTACCGACTGAGCTAATGGCTCATATGGATAATGCTGTTAATATCCTGTTAAACCTTTATACTATAATAAGCTGGTGCCGGCCAGAGGACTTGAACCCCCAACCTACTGATTACAAGTCAGTTGCTCTACCAATTGAGCTAGGCCGGCGAATGGTGGAGGATGCAGGGCTCGAACCTGCGACCCCTTGCTTGTAAGGCAAGTGCTCTCCCAGCTGAGCTAATCCTCCACTATGTATATAACTTAAAGTCTAAGTAATCTTAGTATGCCTGGCGGCGTCCTACTCTTGCAGGGGCAAAGCCCCAACTACCATCGGCGCTGGAGAGCTTAACTTCTGTGTTCGGTATGGAAACAGGTGTGACCTCTCCGCTATTGCTACCAGACATGATGTTTATATTGTTCTAAAAAATAGGCACAAGCCTTATTATAATTGTTTTCGTAAAAAAAGCAAGTACTTTTTATCAAAAAATATGGATCATACCTTAAAAACTAAATAAGAGATCATTCAACGACTATCTTTCCATTAGATTTAGTTAAGTCCTCGATCGATTAGTATTCGTCAGCTTCACGTGTCACCACGCTTCTACCTCGAACCTATCTACCTCATCATCTTTGAGGGATCTTACTCACTTGACGTGATGGGAGGTCTCATCTTGAGGGGGGCTTCATGCTTAGATGCTTTCAGCACTTATCCCTGCCACACGTAGCTACCCAGCTGTGCTCCTGGCGGAACAACTGGTACACCAGCGGTGTGTCCATCCCGGTCCTCTCGTACTAAGGACAGCTCCTCTCAAACCTCCAACGCCCACGACGGATAGGGACCGAACTGTCTCACGACGTTCTGAACCCAGCTCGCGTACCGCTTTAATGGGCGAACAGCCCAACCCTTGGGACCGACTACAGCCCCAGGATGCGATGAGCCGACATCGAGGTGCCAAACCTCCCCGTCGATGTGAACTCTTGGGGGAGATAAGCCTGTTATCCCCGGGGTAGCTTTTATCCGTTGAGCGATGGCCCTTCCATGCGGAACCACCGGATCACTAAGCCCGACTTTCGTCCCTGCTCGACTTGTAGGTCTCGCAGTCAAGCTCCCTTCTGCCTTTACACTCTGCGAATGATTTCCAACCATTCTGAGGGAACCTTTGGGCGCCTCCGTTACCTTTTGGGAGGCGACCGCCCCAGTCAAACTGCCCGCCTGACACTGTCTCCGGACCGGATCACGGCCCTGGGTTAGAAGGTTCATACAGCCAGGGTGGTATCCCACGGGTGCCTCCACGTAAGCTGGCGCTCACGCTTCGATGGCTCCCACCTATCCTGTACAAGCTGTACAAACATTCAATATCAGGCTACAGTAAAGCTCCACGGGGTCTTTCCGTCCTGTCGCGGGTAATGCGCATCTTCACGCATCGTATAATTTCACCGGGTCTCTCGTTGAGACAGTGCCCAAGTCGTTGCACCTTTCGTGCGGGTCGGAACTTACCCGACAAGGAATTTCGCTACCTTAGGACCGTTATAGTTACGGCCGCCGTTCACTGGGGCTTCAGTTCTACGCTTCGTACCGAAGTACTAACGCTTCCCCTTTACCTTCCAGCACCGGGCAGGTGTCAGCCCCTATACTTCGCCTTTCGGCTTCGCAGAGACCTGTGTTTTTGCTAAACAGTCGCTTGGGCCTATTCACTGCGGCTCCTCCTACAAGGAGCACCCCTTCTCCCGAAGTTACGGGGTCATTTTGCCGAGTTCCTTAACGAGAGTTCTCCCGCTCACCTTAGGATTCTCTCCTCGCCTACCTGTGTCGGTTTGCGGTACGGGCACCTATGAGCTCACTAGAGGCTTTTCTTGGCAGTGTGAAATCCGGAACTTCGGTACTCATGTTCCCTCCCCGTCACAGCTTAGAATTATCGGACGGATTTTCCTATCCGACTCCCTTGCTGCTTGGGCGCACGCTTCCATCCGTGCGCTTTCCTTATCCTACTGCGTCCCCCCATCGCTCAAACACTCATGAGGTGGTACAGGAATATCTACCTGTTGTCCATCGCCTACGCCTTTCGGCCTCGGCTTAGGTCCCGACTAACCCTGAGAGGACGAGCCTTCCTCAGGAAACCTTAGGCTTTCGGTGAAAGAGATTCTCACTCTTTTTTCGCTACTCATACCGGCATTCTCACTTCAAAGCGCTCCACCAGTCCTCACGGTCTNTTAACTGTCTTTTGCGACAGCAACTTTTTTATTATACCATTTTGAAAAACGTTTGTCAAACATTTTTTATTTGACAATTTGTTAATCAAATTGGCGACTCTATTAATATACCATGCTGATCGATAGAAGTCAATACTTTTTAATGATTTTTTAATCGATCATTTTTATTTAGGTTATTGCTTACTCAAGCAACGATAATTAATTTACCATGTTTACACCTTGAAATCAAGACTTTTTTTATTGAAAGTTAATTTTTAGTGTTTATATAATTCAATATTTTATTCAAACTAGTGCTAAAATCTTTGAAATCTACATATAGACAGTAAGAATTGATTCATAAAGTGAATCTTTAATCAGCGGGGTTTCTTTTATCCTCAACTGATTGTTAGTACCGCAAGGATATGGCCTAAAAGCTTCTGAACAGAATCGACATTTGACTTGCAGTTGGCTCCTCCACCTAGTCTCTTGAGTTCACCTCATAGCATAGAATAACAGGTCTTACTTTCAGTTACATGTGGGATCAAAAAGCGGTAAAGCATACCACTTAAAAAGAACTCCTATTTTAACTGGAAACTGCTTCGTCATAAGGGAGTTGTTCGAAAAATGAATTTATCGTACATAAGAATGAATAATACGAAGTTAAACCGATGTAGTAAATAATTTTAATGTCTAAATCTACGCCAAAAATGGGAATCTAGCTACATATACTCTAAACAACGCTGCGTCAAACTTTTGATGCATGGACTAGCACTACCCTTGAAACAGGATAAACACCCATAGCAATACATCACACGAAGAAAAGCACTTTTTCTATGTGCGGTATATTGCGTACCTTAGCTTTCCTTGTCCTGTCACCCCAAAGAGTTTAGGAGCCGCTTCTCTTATAAAATTCGCAAAATAATAAGCAGATTTTCCAAATGAGAGAAATACGACTCCTTCCATTCGAATAAAGAAAACAGGCCTCTAAAACAGGAGGTTGCCGGCGCCTGAGCGGCAAGCCCGCTTTTAGGCCTTCCTTTAGATTCCAGCCAATGTTAACTTATCGTAGAAAAATAATCGATGTTTGCTGCAGATAAGAGCTTAAGGTAGACGACGAAACTACTTTAAAAAAAGATAACCGCCAAGTAAAAGCGGATATAAATTCCTAAACAAGAATAAAAACGAGAAACGCCTTGGTCTGCCCCGACAAGCACTGGAGCTCCGACAAGGAGGGTTCCCACGCCACAGGAGGAGTGAAGCAACCCCGAAGATCTAGGTGCTAGAGCTAGGTGTGGATGAACAAATTTTACAGTTTCCTAAACAATTTAAAAAAACAAAGGGACATTTAGAGTCTCCTTTGTCTTTAAAATGGTGTACCGTTTATTTATTTTTCATTTGCGGAAACAACAACACATCACGAATGGAAGCAGAATTCGTTAGGAGCATAACAAGCCGATCGACTCCTATGCCTAACCCACCAGTTGGCGGCATACCATATTCCAATGCCTCTATGAAATCCGTATCCATATAATGTGCTTCATCGTTTCCAGCTGCTCGTTCTTTAACCTGAGCTTCAAATCGTTCTTTTTGATCGATTGGGTCATTTAATTCACTAAACGCATTTGCATGTTCCCTTCCAACAATAAACAATTCAAAACGATCGGTAAAGCGCTCATCATCTTTGTTTTTCTTTGCAAGCGGAGAAATTTCTACTGGATGCCCATAAATAAATGTTGGTTGAATAAGTTCTTCTTCCACCAATTGCTCAAAAAATTCATTTACAATATGGCCATATGTCATCGTTTCTTTAATCTCCACATCATGCTCTTTAGCAAGCGCTCGTGCTTCTTCATCCGTCATTTGCTGCCAAAAATCTACTCCGGTTTTTTCTTTTACCGCATCAACCATATGCTTCCTCGTCCATTTTGGAGCTAGATCTATTTCGTAATCTCCATACGTTATCATAGTAGTACCTAACACTTCTTTAGCAATATGAGATATTAACTTTTCGGTTAATATCATAATGTCTTGAAAATCTGCATATGCCTCATACAACTCGATCATCGTGAATTCTGGGTTATGTCTTGTAGATACACCTTCATTACGAAACACTCTCCCAATTTCATACACCTTTTCTATACCGCCAACAACTAACCGTTTCAAATGCAGCTCAATAGCTATTCGCATATATAATGGAATATCTAAAGCGTTATGATGCGTTATAAATGGCCTTGCAGTTGCACCTCCAGGTATTCCGTGCAGCATCGGAGTTTCTACTTCTAAGAAACCTTGTCCATCTAAATAACGACGCATTGCTTGAATAATTTTACTCCTTAAAACAAAGGTTTCCTTACTTTCCATATTCATGATTAAATCTAAATAGCGTTGACGATAGCGCTGTTCGATGTCTTTTAAACCGTGATATTTCTCAGGTAATGGTCGCAATGCCTTGGTCAACAGCCGAAAATCATTAACTTTAACAGATAATTCGCCTACCTTTGTTTTAAACATGGTCCCTTTGACACCAACGATATCTCCCAAATCAATTGTTTTGAAAATCTCATATGCTGCCTCTCCTACTGTATCTTTACGCACATACAATTGAATTTGACCGCTAACATCTTGAATATGGGCAAAACCAGCTTTCCCTTTTCCACGCTTTGTCATGATTCGCCCTGCAATAGTCACTTCTTCTTCCTTACCCTCTAATTCCTCTTTCGTGTAGCGATCGTATAAATCTTTTAACTCACTTGCAACATGCGTCCGTGCAAACTTTCCACCAAACGGATCTATTCCTTGCGATTGTAATTGTTCCAATTTTTCTCTACGAACCCGCATATGTTCATTTAATTCCTCTGACACCATGATCACTCCAGTTCTTTTCTAATTAGGTAGTATAGCTGATTTACCCTCATCTTTCATGTATTAACTGTATAGAAAACAAATAAAAGAGCTGGCACCAATAAAATAATACATACTAACTAGGCAATCCTGAGAAAAGCCACCACATAGATTGCTTTCACTTTACTTGTAATGTGCAGCAAAGCTCCATCATTATTTCCATTTAAAAGCTCTGACATTGGTAAAAATCTGCCAGCAGAACTAACAGATTTAAACCTTTCACTTCCTTAAAGAGTATGAAATATTTTTAATACAAACTTCATGTTCACAGCAGATGAAGCAACTTCGATTAAGAAGCTTTTGGATCTTGCTCTAATTCATGAGCATACGTATATAAAATATTGAGTAATCCATCTCGAGTATCTACATCATTTATTTTTCGCCTTACTCTGCCATTACCACGTAACCCTTTCAAATACCAAGCTGCATGTTTGCGCATTTCCATAATTGCTATTTTTTCACCCTTCATATGAATTAGTCGATCCATATGAAGCGCACAAACATCTATTTTTTCCTTTGGAGTAGGATTACTAATTAAATCGCCCGTCTCTAAATACTTCACTGTTTGATAAATGATCCATGGATTTCCTAGAGCAGCTCGACCAATCATGATTGCATCGACACCGGTCTCATCTAGGCGTTGCTTTGCAATTTGCGGACTATCAACATCGCCATTTCCAATAACCGGAATTGAGACTGCTTCCTTAACTTGTTTTATAATATTCCAATCAGCTACTCCCTCGTACAGCTGTTTCCTTGTTCTACCATGAATAGCTATTGCCTTTGCCCCCGCTTCTTGAATAGCTTTTGCATTATCCACCGCATATATATGATTCTCATCCCAACCACTACGCATTTTTACTGTCACTGGCTTTTCTACTTCACGGACAACAGCAGATACCATTTCATAAATCTTATCTGGATCAAGCAGCCAACGAGCACCCGCATCACATTTGGTGATTTTTGGAACAGGGCAGCCCATATTGATATCAATAATAGAAGCATTTGTATGTTGATCAACAAAAGAGGCGGCTTTAACTAACGTATCTTTTTCCCCGCCAAAAATTTGTAAGCTCATCGGCATTTCTTCTTCATCAATATAGAGCATATTCATGGTTTTATCGTTTTTATTAACAATCCCCTTATCGCTTACCATCTCTGCAGTAACAAGGCCTGCACCAAATTCCTTTACCGTTAAACGGAAGGCATAATTACTTACACCAGCCATAGGTGCCAGCACAACTCGGTTTGGAACCGTAATATCGCCGATTTGAAACATGATGATACCCCTCCTTTTCTTAATAGCTTTCGCCGTCATTTTTGTCGCATAAAATAAGCTCTTCCTTCGATATATCAAGTGTAGCTATTATCTTGTCTAAAAGATCCTCGGAAACGGACTTAGAACCTCTTTCCATTCTCCCTAAAACAGATAATGGTATTTCCAATTCTTTGGCAAATTCAACTTGTGTATATCCCTTTAATTTACGAAATGCTTTTATTCTTCGACCGATTCTTTTTTGGTCCATATTTCTACATCCTTTAAGTCATTTCCTGATAGTTCTTTTATTGCATCAACAACACATTTATTTTCCATAGTTAAAGGCAACACCGTATTCGGTGCAATCTCATTTAATGGAACCAGCACAAATGCACGCTCATGCATTCGTGGATGTGGAATTGTTAAACGTTCCATCTTTATATTTTCTTGATTATACAATAAAATGTCAAGGTCTATCGTACGTGGACCAAATCGGATAGTTCGCCTTCTGCCTAATTCCTTTTCTATTTGTTGACAGTAGTCTAATAACTCTATAGGCGTACAATCTGTTTCTGCCTGAATAACCATATTTAAGAAGTCAGCTTGATTTGTATATCCTACAGGAGCTGTTTCATAAATAGATGATTGCTTGAGGATAGATATTTTCTTATGCTCCTGAAGGCGTCGTAATGCTTCTTGCAAATGGTTAAATCGTGGCTCAATATTCGTTCCTAAAGCGATATATACTTTATTCATTTTGATTTCTCCCTATATATTTCTACTGCCACGGATTGATAATGACCTGGAATCGGCGGATCTGGTTTAATAAGCTTAATTTTACAAGCTTGTAATAAGCTAAAGGTAGATAAGAGCTTATCAGCAATTTTTTCGGCAACTGCTTCTAATAAATTCTTTGCTTCCCCTTCTACTACTTCTTTAATACATTCATAGGCGTATCCATAATGAATGGAATGATTCATATCATCACTTTTGCCAGCCTTAGTTAGATCCAGATATAGAACCGCATCAACTTGAAAACGTTGCCCTAGCTTGTTCTCTTCAGGAAGTAGCCCATGAAACCCATAAAATTGTAATTGTTGCAAATAAATTTTATCCACTAAATTACCTTCTTTCCACATGCAACATAGCATCCATCATTTTAGCTAGCTGAACATTTGTCTTTACATCATGAACCCGAACAATTTGTGCACCTTTCATAATTCCCATGCAAGTCGTTGCTCCTGTTCCTATATCTCTCTGTTCAGCCGGTACATCCAAAATATGTCCAATGAACCGTTTTCTTGACGTACCTAAAAGTAATGGATATCCTAGCTGCTGAAATTCTTCTAACCGATTCATCACAACTAAATTATCCTCCATCGCTTTGGCAAAGCCAATACCGGGATCAATGAGGATGTTTTCATGTGAAACACCTGCGCTCAATGCAATCTCAATACTTGCTTTTAAATCGGACAGCATATCGGCTATTAAATTTTTATAATTCCTATCTCTCCGGTTATGCATTAAAATAATTGGTGCTTGATAATCCCTTGCAACCTCTACTATTTCCGGCTCACGCTTTGCTCCCCATACATCGTTAATAATGTCTGCTCCTGCCTCCAGAGCAGCTTGAGCTGTTTTAGCTTTATACGTATCGATCGATATTGGAATCGTAACTTTATCCTTAATAGCTTCAATCACGGGAATCACTCTCGCTAGTTCCTCTTCCTGAGAAACAGGCTGATGATTTGGTCGGGTCGATTCACCACCAATATCAATAATATCTGCTCCATCTTTCTCTAATTTCATGGCCTGTTCTACCGCTTTTTCAACTGTATTATAGTGGCCACCATCGGAAAAAGAGTCAGGAGTTACATTTAAAATTCCCATAATATATGTGTGATCGGTTAAATCATAGGTTTTCTTTTTAGTTGTTAACCGCATCTTCCACCAGTCCTTCTTTCATCTTTATTCTTTCTTATGGTAACATAGAAATTTTTTGTAAGCGACCTTTACTTTATTTACACAAAGCAGCATAACAGATTATCTTTCAGCCCTAACATATCTTTAGAAATGGTTATAAATGAACAAATGCTTAAGATAGGTTAGCGATGTACAAACTGGAGAACTGCTGACGAAATAAAGTGAATATTCTATCACCCCCAACTGATTGTTAGACCACCGAATCGGACATTTGACTTGCAGTTAGACCCTCCACTTATCCTCCTAAGTTTCACCTCGTAACATGGACTCGTAGCATGGAAGGGGAGGTCTACTGCTTAGTTACATGCAGGATAAAGTGAAACTTCATTCAAGGAGTGTTTTTCTCCTTGAACAACCGTGATGTGTCGCTGTCTAGCCTTCTATGTCCTTGAAAAAGAAGAACGCATTTTCTGCGTGCAATGCTTGTTCAAGAAGCTTTCCTTTTCTGTCGATCCGAGCGATTTGAACTCATAAAGATCAGAAAAAGTAAGTAGATTTTTTCAAATGAGAAAGATACGGCTCCTTACATTCGAGATAAAGGAAACATCCCCCTGTAACAGGGGGATGCCGACATTGGGCGACAAGTCTGCTTTTAGTCGGCCTTCCTTTAGATTCGAACAGATGTTAACCTTATCGTAGAAGAAGAGCGAAGTTTGCTTGAGCTCCATTACTTGAGCTAGACAGAAAAAGCTACTTTTCAAACCAATTATCTACCTCCACCATATAGAAACGGATATAAATTCCTAGACTAGCATAAAAACCAGTACCGTTGTTCCGATACTGGTTACGCATAAAAGCCTATAATTTATTCGTTTTCCCCAAAATGATAAAGTGGAGTAGATAAATAACGTTCCCCATTATCTGGGAATATAGCTAATACTTTCTTGCCTTTACCTAGTTCTTTAGCAATTTTTTTCGCAGCGGCTACAGCTGCGCCTGCAGAAATACCACCTAATATTCCATTGGTCGTAGCAATTTCTCTGGCCGTTTCAAAAGCCTCTTCGTTTTCAATTTGTAATACTTTATCGTATATATGTGTATCCAATATCTTCGGTACAAAACCTGCACCTATCCCCTGAATTTTGTGTGGACCTGGTTTTTCTCCAGAGAGTACAGCAGATGTTGCTGGTTCGACAGCATATATTTTAATATCTTTAAAATGCTCTTTTAGCACTCTACCCGCTCCTGTAATCGTACCTCCTGTACCGATACCAGCAATAAAGGCATCTAATCCCTCAGACATTTGGGAAATGATTTCTTTTCCTGTCGTTTTTTCATGAACTTCGGGATTTGCCTCATTATTAAATTGCTGCGGCATAAAATATCCATGTTCTTTTTGCAGCTCTTCTGCTTTATTTATTGCCCCCTTCATTCCTTCAGCACCAGGCGTTAATACTAACTTAGCACCATAAGCACGTAATAGATTACGGCGTTCCTGACTCATCGTATCCGGCATCACTAAGATTGCTTTATAACCTTTGGCAGCAGCTACCATCGCTAAGCCTATTCCAGTATTCCCACTTGTTGGTTCAATAATGGTATCTCCTTCATTAAGTAAGCCTTCCTTCTCAGCAGCTTCTACCATTGCTAAAGCAATTCGATCTTTTACTGAACTTCCCGGATTCATAAATTCTAATTTCACATAAATATCAGCACTATTTTCATCAACTATATTATTTAACCTTACAATTGGCGTTTCTCCAATAAGCTCCGCTATCGAATTTGCAACTTTCATCTCAAGGCCTCCTAATTCCTACTTTTTTTATCTGATTTATTATAAATTTACGAGTTTATTTTGATCTTGTCAACTATCCTATTCAGATTTTTCGTAAATCCACTCAATATCTTGCTTTTCCCAAAGTGAATCAGCATCTAATGACTGATTTTTTTCATTTAGTGCTAATTCGCTTTTGATATACGGTTTTATTTCCTCATAGGTAAACGTAATCGAAGGAAGCTTACGATGTAAATATAAAATAGCTATACCATTATCTGCTTCAAATGGTTTACTATAAGAATGTTCATTCATCTTAGCAGCAATTTCCTCATAGCCTTTAGGAAAAAATTGGCTTTCTGTTGAAATAAACCCTAAATATCCACCTTCCGATTTCGTTTCTTCATCCAGTGAATATTCTTGTGCTAATAAGCTATACGACGCCCCTGACTCTAACTCCTCATAAATTTTCTCCGCTGTTTTCTTATCCTTTACTACAATATGTGAAAGCTGCATGGAAGATGTGAAGTTGTAGTGTTTCCCATATCTTGCATAATACTCTTTGATTTTGGCTTCGGAAACAGGTATATCTTCCGTTAGTAACATTTGCAGTTGATAGCGATAACGTATATCATCTTCCCAATCTGCTTCTAATTCTTTATATTCAGACCTTGATAACACCCCTTGCATTGCAAGCAGGAGTGAAATTTCTCGTTCTATCACCTTATCACTAATCTTGATCCTATTCTTTTCTGCTAACTGCTGAACAAGAATGCGATCAATCATTGCCTTCAGCTTTTCTTCTCCATACGTATTCTTTAAAGCTTCGTGCCATTTTTGATAAGTGATGTCTTCTCCATTTACAGTTGCCACCACTTCCTTATTGCTAAATTTCCGTTTTACTCCATCATTTTTTACATCTACTTGCCCGTTATTACTCCAAACTAATATCATACCAATATTCGTAATTAAAAGAATAATAATGATTCCAAGTAATAGTTTTTTTGACATTTCCTGCTCCTCCCATACTTAGGTACAATTAGCCTTAAGAAGCTATACAAGCACAGCAACTAAGCTAATCCTAGGCTTACATAATAATGTGAGACTTCAAGCCTATTTATCCTCTTTTTGAACGTACACTTATACATATGTACATTCAAAGGTTTTAGAAAAACTTGGCTTGTCGCCAAGTCTTTAGCGAAAGCTGTAGTTTTTCTTATACGATAAAGTGAAACTTCATTCCGTGGAATGCTTTTTACACGGAATGTTAGTTTGAACGAATCGGCATTTAGGTGCCGTTTTCTTCCACTTTGACCCTTTTGTACCAACTCAGGATCTTATAGTGGAAGTCCTACGGCACCTTACATGCGGGATAAACCCTAAAATTTTATACTTTCCTAAAGTATAAGAAAGAGTTATAACATCTTTCTTTAGCAGTATGTCCAAACTTTACACGCCATTTACATGAAACTTGTATAAGCTAAATTTAACATAATATTCCTTTCTTCCTCATGCAACACAAAAATGAGGGTTTCTGTTCACTTGAATGTTTGTTTACATCAAAAGTAAGATTGGCATATTAAAGTGATACTTCGTTCCGTAGAGGTTTTCTTTCATCCCTATTGATAGGAGTAGAACAAAAGTGCAAGCGAAGGTGGTGACGTACAAACTGGAGAACTTCTGACGATATGTAAAACTTCATTCAAGGTACTTTCCCCTTGAATAATAGGGATTTAGTTCCCGTTATCTTTCATAGGCTTCTTCTTCTTTTCTATCGCTCTTGAAGGGGGGATCTTATACAGGATAACTTGCGCCTGGCTTCTACTTACATTTAAATTTTTTACTTGTTTACATTTTAGTTGTTAGTAAAGCTAAAAATCGCAGTAACGTCTGCGATTTTTAGCTAATTTTTAATGATTATTTTGCTTGTTCTTTTAGATTAATTAACTCTTCTTCTGTAAAATGGTAAGTATGATTACAAAAATGACAGCTAGCCTCAGCTCCGTGATCTTCATCGATCATATTTTGAATTTCAGCTTCTCCTAATCCAATAATAGCTCGCTCTACCCGTTCTTTTGAGCATCGACAACGGAATTCCAACGGGATAGACTCAAGCAGCTTCATCTCCTGGTCACCAAATAGGCGCTGTAATATTTGCTCAGGTTTATTTCCTTCACGAATTAATGCGGAAATAGCTGGGAAAGCTTGTATTTGTTCTTCTAACTGTTCGACTACCTCTTCACTTGCGTCTGGCATCAGTTGGACAATAAACCCTCCAGCAGCTAAAATGCTATGATCAGGATTTACTAATACGCCTGCGCCAACAGCTGAAGGGATTTGTTCAGAATTCGAAAAATAATAAGTAAAGTCTTCGCTAATTTCCCCGGAAATAATCGGAACTTCCCCAGTAAAGAAGTCTCTTAATCCTAAATCCTTAATGACACTAATATTTCCTTCCGTACCGACAGCCCTAGCCACATCCAACTTCCCTTGAGAATTTAGTTCAAAATCAACATGAGGATTCGTTACATAACCGCGAACTTGCCCGTTTGCATTCGCATCTGCAATAATTGCTCCAATTGGACCATTCCCAATTACTTTCGTTGTAATGGTGTCTTCCCCTTTTAGCATTGCTCCCATCATCGCTGTAATCGTAAGTGTTCTGCCTAGCGCAGCTGAAGCCGTTGCCCATGTGTCATGTCGCCTTCTCGCCTCTTCCACAGTATGGGTAGAGAGCGCAGCATACGCACGTACCTTGTCATCATAAGCAGTTGCTTTTATTATAAAATCTTTCATGACTTGTTCTCCCTTCTGCCAGGAAAAAGCTATTCTGGTTTGTTTTTGTTATAAATATACCGTAATCCCTTTAAAGTTAAATAAGGATCTACAATAGCTATCATTTTTGATTCATCAGCAATTAATGGCGATAGTCCCCCTGTTGCTACAACAGTTGTCCTAACACCCATTTCTTTCTCTATACGACGCACAATCCCGTCAACTTGCTCTACATAACCATATAGAGCACCAGCCTGCATTGCCTCTACAGTAGATGAGCCAATGACACTCGGTGGAACTTGAATTTCTATTTTCGGTAATTTAGAAGCATATTGATACAAGGCTTCCATCGCTATCTGCATTCCTGGGGCAATGACTCCGCCGTAATATTCTTTTTGTTCACTAATGTAGCAATAGGTCGTCGCCGTCCCAAAGTCAATGATAATAAGCGGTGCACCATACTCCTCAATCGCTCCAACTGCATTCACAATCCGGTCCGCCCCAATTTCTTTTGGGTTTGGATAACGCATTTTTAAAAAGGAATCTACTGCTTCCTTGCCAATGATCAATGGCTCTATTTGAAAATAGTTTTTACACATCTTTTCTAAAGCATACATAATAGGAGGTACTACGGAAGAAATAATTACTGCTGTAATTTCTGAAAAAGCAACACCTTTATGTGCAAATAATGACTTAATTAGCATGCCAAATTCATCTTCTGTCTTATGACGGTCCGTTTTTATTCGCCATTGATGAATTAATTTATCATCAGCAAAAACACCCAGGACCGTATTCGTATTTCCAACATCTAATACAAATAACATAAAGATCCTTACCTTTCTTCTAAGAGAATGTTTAATATTTTGTCTAAATAATCCATTTATAATTTCTTCAAATATTAGCATGTACAAAATTTCAACGCGAAGTTAAGTCGACGCGAGTGGAATTTTAATAACGTATATAAGGCCCCATCATCTCTACTGCTTTTATGGTTTGAAATTAAAAAGACGAAGTGATGTGATAACTGGCAACTAAATACCCGATTGGCTTGGGCGACAAACATCGCACGAAGAAAAAGTGTTCTTCTTTTCCAAGAACAAGAGAAGCTTTGACAACGATACATCGCTAGTTTTCTTAACGTCAAGAAAAACAGCGACACGGCACATCGAAGACGCTGCGATCTTACCTGAACTGTGTTTTTTTAATCCTGTTTGAAACACGCATTTTAAAATAACACTTATTTTTTGCACTATTAATTTTACTTGGCTTTTAATATACCATATTTATAAACACAGTTAAAAGCATGACAACTGAGTAATATATTACACATGTTTGATACGATCTCTTAAGCAATCAATTCGAAAAACTAGGGATCATAAGTTAGCTGTTAGTCAGCCCAATTTCGGTGCACCTTGTAGAAGAATAATGTACTTTCTTTTTCCCGTACTATAAGGGGATCATAACAAACAACGTGGTTTTCTTTTATGCCCAATTAATTGTACCGCAAGGGAATGATTTAACAGCCTCTGAACAGAGTAGAACATTTTACTTGCGATTGGATCCTCCACTTATCCTCTTGGGTTTCACCTCGTAGCAGGAAGGGCAGTTACATACGAAATAAAAAACACCCCCACCTTGCTCATCTCATTAAGGTGGGGGGAGATCCATTCCTTTTTATTTCTCCTCTTCATCTTCTGCTGTCGGTTTATTATCCGTTCTGATTTCATGAGATGTTGGAGACGTTTTTATTTCATCAAATGAAGTAGATACATTACTATCTTTAGAAGGCTGCTCTGTTGTTTGTTCGTTTAACTTTTTGCTAGCTTTTTCTTTTGCTTCTTCATAAGATTCCGGTTCATCTTCTTTAGATTGAATATTCACCTTTACCTTATCGTCGTCTTCTGGAGGTAATACTCCATCTTCAAAAAGCGACTTAAGCTGCTTAGCATCAAGCGTTTCTACTTCTAGTAAAGTTTGTGCAATTAACTCAAGCTTATCCTTATGCTCAGTAAGGATTTTTTTAGCTCGATCATAACAATAATTAATAAAGTTTTGCATTTCTTTATCAATCTCTCGAGCAATCGCTTCACTATAGGTTTGTTCATTGCTGAGATCACGACCAAGAAAGACTTGTCCGCTACCACTAGTAAATTGTAATGGTCCAATTTTATCACTCATGCCATACTCTGTAATCATTTTTCGAGCAATGGCTGTTGCACGTTGAAAGTCATTATGTGCACCTGTACTTACTTCACCAAACATAATTTCCTCAGCTACACGACCACCTAATAGCCCTGTTATCTTATCAAACAATTCAGGTTTGGTCATGAAATAACGATCTTCTCTTGGAAGCATGACAGCATAACCACCGGCCTGGCCACGAGGAACGATCGTAACCTTATGCACCATGTCGGCATCATCTAAAACCATGCCAATAACGGTGTGACCACTTTCATGATGGGCGACAATATTACGCTCTTTTTCAGAAATAACTCTGCTTTTCTTTGCAGGTCCAGCGATAACACGGTCAATTGCCTCATCAATATCTAACATTTCAATTTTAGTAGCATCTCTTCTTGCCGCTACTAATGCAGCTTCGTTTAGTAAGTTTTCTAAATCTGCACCCGAAAATCCAGGTGTTCGCATAGCAATTGTTTTTAAATCTACATCGTCAGCTAACGGTTTATTTCTAGCATGTACTTTTAACACTTCTTGGCGTCCTTTTACATCTGGCCGGTCCACCATAATTTGACGATCAAAACGTCCTGGACGCAATAACGCCGGGTCTAAAATATCTGCACGGTTCGTTGCTGCAATGACGATAATACCTTCATTTGCACCAAAACCATCCATTTCCACCAGCAACTGGTTTAATGTTTGTTCCCGTTCATCATGACCGCCACCAAGACCAGCTCCACGTTGTCTACCAACTGCATCAATCTCATCTATAAAAATAATACAAGGTGCGTTCTTTTTCGCATTTTCAAATAAATCGCGTACACGGGATGCACCAACACCAACGAACATCTCCACAAAATCAGAACCACTGATAGAGAAAAATGGTGTTCCTGCCTCGCCGGCTACAGCACGCGCTAATAACGTTTTACCAGTTCCAGGAGGTCCAACAAGCAACACTCCTTTTGGAATTCGCGCACCGAGTGAAGCAAATTTACGTGGATCTTTTAGAAAGTCAACCACTTCTACTAGTTCTTGCTTCTCTTCATCTGCACCAGCAACATCTTTAAAGCGTACTTTCTTTTTATCCTCGGTATACATCTTCGCCTTACTCTTACCGAAGTTCATCACACGGCCTCCGCCGCCGCCACCTTGGGCTTGACTAAGGATAAACAAGAAAAAGAGTCCGATAATCAGGAAAGGAATCATCGTTGTTAAAAGCGTTACCCACATACTAGGCTGTTCTTCTTCTTCTACCTTAAGTACACTTTGTTCATTTGCTTGCTTCGTAATCGAAGCAATAATCTCTGTATTATCAGGAACTTGTGCAATAAAAGGCTTTTCATCATCATTTAAAGTTCCTTTATAACGAATAATGCCATTAGCAGGCTGCATCGTCATTTCTTTAATTTCGCCATTATTTAAAGCATCCATAAATTGCTTAACATTATATTGTTTTGCTTCTTCATTCGGCCCAGTGAATACTGAAATAACCGCGATAATTACAAAGAAAATCAGTATCCAAAAGAACGCGTTCCGAAATATCCGGTTCATTACTTACCTCCTCCCAAGCGGGGAAAAACTATATTAAATCGTACCATATAAAAAAGTTGCAATACAACTAATTTACCTTAATAACTTCATTTACTTAAAAAAATTTAGTGTTAATTATTTGACTGTTATATTTGACCTATGTTCCACCATACACTTCAGGCTTTAAAACGCCAATATATGGAAGGTTTCTGTACTTTTCCTGATAATCCAAACCATAGCCCACGACAAACTCATTTGGCACTTCAAAGCCAATAAGATCCGCTTTAATATCGGCTGTTCTTCCTGATGGCTTATCAAGTAGTGTAACTATTTTGATGGAATTTGCTTTTCGATACTTAAATAAATCAACTAAATAACGCAATGTTAACCCACTATCGATAATATCCTCAATAATTAATAAATCCCGACCTTCTACTTTAGTATCAAGGTCTTTAACGATCTTCACCTCTCCAGAGGAGCGCATTTCCTTGCCATAGCTGGACACATCCATAAAGTCCATTTCTAAATAAGTTTCTGTATAACGTAATACATCAGACATGAAGGGCATAGCACCTTTTAATACTCCAATAGCCAGTGGGAACTTCCCCTCATACTCCTTCGTTAGCTGAGCTCCTAATTCTTTACATTTGTTTGCAATCTCCTCTTCTGATATTAACACTTCTTTAATATCATTATGCATATAATCTGCTCCTCCTACATGTTGCATTTTTCATAATATAGTTGTATTTGTGAGGTGCTGGTGGATCGTTTGGCAAGTGACGCTTTTCGTAATCCAACCAACCATAATATTTCCCCATGATCGTCGGTTATAATCGGCCAAATTGCTCGCTTTCTACGAGGTACTTTGGCATCAATAAAAATATCCTTTACCTTCTTGCTTCCGTTCAACCCTTTTAAATGCATTTTATCTCCATGTTTTCGGGTTCTTATATGTAATGGAAGTGCGACCTGGCTGGCATCAAAGCAGAAGCTGTCCTTTGTCTCTTCTGAGAAAGCATCTACGTATTTAGCTATAATAGCTGAACCATCAGGCAAAATGGTCTTTCCTGGAATTTTTATATGCTTATGGAATGACGATGAACAATGAAGATCATCACAGAAGTGGCACCTTAACTGATTATAGGATTTTTCTACTTTTAAGCCAGCAGGGAAATCAATTTGTGCATTTCCAGTTTGTCGGTGTAATAATGCAAAAAATTGCTCTTCATGGACATACGATAAATCTTTTGGTAAATCAATATACAGATAGTTTAATATTAGATGATAGGCTCGTCTTTGTAAAGCAAATGCATACGTTTTAAATTGATCAATTTCAAAAGATAATTCCTGTTTTTCTTGATCAAACTGGACTACTGAATGTACCATGTTTTCTGCTTCTTCTGTTATATACGCCTGATCTATGGCTAATGTTTCACTAAGATGCTGAATGGTGGTATGTAAGTTACTATTTTTTTCTTTTAGTAAGGGAAGAATATGATGTCGCACATAATTTCTAGTATAGGTTGTTTCCTCATTTGAAGGATCAAGTCTCGGAGTAATATTATGGGCTTCACAATAATTCCAAATATCCTCCTTTGTTACGCAAAGAAACGGTCGTACAATTGAACCTCCTGCAAACGCTCGTTTTACGGGAATTCCTACCAAAGCTTGTGAATCGGCAGAGCGAGTGAGTCGCATCAACATCGTTTCTGCTTGATCATCGCCATGATGTCCCAAGGCTAGATAATTGGCACCCAGCTGTTCCATTTGTTGTTCAAAAATAGCATAACGCAAGGTTCGTGCAGCAACTTGAGTTCCCTGTTTCTTTTCTTTTTTCCAACTAGGCACATCAACAGATTTACCGATAAATTCTACTTTCCATTGTTTGCAAACATTTTCCACATAGCGCAAATCTCTCAATGATTCCTCTCCCCGCAGCTGATGATCAACACTTATGGCAACAACGCGAAAGTTCCATTCATCCTTGAGCGAATGTAAATAATGCAGAAGAGCCATTGAATCTGGTCCACCAGAAACACCAACTAAAATGGTTGCGTCTTTTGTAAACAAGTTATGTTTCAATATGAAATCTTTCACTATTGTTTTCATCTTTCCATCTCCACTAAACCAATCTAACAACAATTTGAAAAGTATGTAGACTTCTATGTTTTTTTAAAAGAACTGGGTCAGTTAACATATTTCAAACACTTCTAACTTTTCCATAAAGGAGGATAAAATATAACAATCTTAGAAAATATTAGCTTGTTGCCAAGTCTTTATGACGAAAGCTATTGTTTTTCTCTATACGATAAAGTGAAACTTCATTCAGCAAGGGTTTTCTCCTCTCCTACGGAATGTTAGTACCTCAAGGGTATGACCTAAAGGCCCTTGAACCAATCGGGTATTTAGGTGCCGTTTTCTACCACTTTGACCCTTTGTATCAACTCAGGTCTTGAAGTGGGAAACTTACGGCACCTTACATGCGGGATAAAGCCTAGTTTTATACTTTCCTAAGTGTCAAAAAAGGGATTTTTCGCTTACCGGTTTTGCTTTAGATTTGATACCTAAAAAACGAGAAGAAGAAAAATTGCCTAACTGTGCCCACGTGTCAAACAATAAATTTACAAGTCGCATCAACTTCTATGTTAAAATACACCGGCTTATTTTTCATGTTAGACTTTTTAATTTCTGTTCAAGGATGACCCAGCTCTACCTAAATAATAATGCGCATCTGCTTTTCAGTTTTGTTAAAATTCCTTTAGTATTATCCTATCACAATCCTACTTACTGAAAAAGTAAAGATATTACATAATAACTTACTGCCATAATGGAAATTCCCCCCGCTTCCAGTAACAGTGCGGGTTGCTTTACCGATTGACCTTGAGTCTTTTGTTGCTGACGTTTCCGCTGAGCCGTGTAAATGATTTGTACTAATTCTTTTTTCATTTGCGTGCTCGAACGATATTTTCCCATTATGGCATTTTTTAATAAAGAACGATACGGGATTAATGCTTTTGCTTCATCTATTTTACGAAATAGCATTTTTTGCGGGTGTGGACCTTTTGCAAATCTTTGTGGATAGTAAACATGGATAAAAATCATAGCAAATGCAAATAGGTCATAGCTTGGTTCTGCTTTTCTACTGCCTAACCCCCAATATCCTCGATCAAAAAATTCCGTATACTCTTTAATCGCTCTCCCCATTTGCGTCATTCCACCTACATCTACCCAGCGAATTTTCGGCGGGGAAGATACGACAAGGAGATTATCTGTTTTTAAATCACCAAATACCCACCCGCTCTTATGCAAGTCTTCTAAAACATCTAAAAGCTGAATCATAAATATGCCAACCCACGCTTCTCCCCGACTTTGAATATACGAAATTAATGATTCTCCTTGCAGGTACTCCATGACATAAAAAGAATACTTCGCCCCAGTTGGCGATGTCCAATCATCCACATCCAATAAAGAAGGTCCAAGTCGATTTCCTTGGACCTTTCCTAAAGACTGCAACACATTAACTTCAACTGTCATTGATGAACGGTTATCACTTATTTTTAAAGCCGCATGTTTCCCATTACTTTCACAAAGATATACGGCTCCAATTGCACCAGACCCAAGCTTGCTTTTTATTAAATATGTCTTTCCATGCCACTTTCCACGAATCTTAATTCCTGGCCGTACATCATAATTATGCTTCTTCCAGCCCTGGTTCGTCTTCATTTATAAAGCTCCTTCGTAAGCCCTTCTTGCTAAATTGGTACATTGATTCACGAATTGCCGGTCCGGTTGGGGTAACACCTCCGCTAGTCAGCTTCGGAAAAATGGATGATAACGTATCTAAAGCAGGCGACCAATCCAGAATTTTTTCCATGGTTTTTCGTTTGGCAGGAAAACGGCAAATAGCAAACCGATTGCGACCAATTCGAGCGTTTAAACTAATCGATAAATCAATTAACGCTTCTTTAACCGTGGGAAGCTTATCATACATACTGGCACTCGTATCTACTAAAACAAGTACTTCCAAATCACAAGTTTCTCCCATGTCCTCTACAACTTCCATAATCTCGCCACGTTTTTCCGGCTCTACATCTTCCAACGTTTGACCTTTTCCTAAAATCTGTTGAAGCTCTTGATTAACAAATCCCTGCATTGTCTGTGTCATCGCCTGCTTGGTTACTGATTGAACCGTTTGCGACAATGCTTGCTTATAAACAAGCTGACTCACACCTCCGCCTGACAGGGCAATATCCTCAACTTCTCTTAAACTATCCGTCTCTTCTAACTGATCATCTTCTAATATGCCAATTACATTTACGGTTATTCCTTGCTCATGCGCCAACGAGGCTGTTGCAACAGGATCTTCACCTTGATTGGAGCACCCATCTGTAATAAGTAAAATTTGTCTTAAGGTTCCTTTTCTCAACTCCATCTACCTCCCAACTATTTCAGTACCATCATCACCATTTTTAACCATATCTATACATGGTCTGAAAGTACGGTTAGGAGCAAACGCTTAAAGCGCTCAGGTAGCAACATGCAAACTGGAGAACTTCTAACGGAGTAAAGTGAAACTTCAGTCCGTGAAATGTTTTTTACACGGATTATTAGTACCTTAAAGGGATGACCTAAAGCCTCTTTTAACGAATCGGGGATTTAGGAGGCGTTCTTCTCATAAAGTTGCAAAATAATAAACAGATTATTGAAACGATTAGAAAAACTTGGCTTTTCGCCAAGTCTTTATGGCGAAAGCTATCGTTTTTCTTACTATAAAGCCTAAAATTTTTTTATGTTTTTCTATAGTAGAAAAATACGCCTCCTTATATTCGGGATAAAGGAACATGCCATAAAAAAAGGGGTATGCGACACTTGGGCGGTAAGCCCGCTTTTAGTTGGTCTTCCTTTAGATTCGAACCGATGTTGACTTATCGTAAGAAGAAGTTCGAAGTTTGCTACAGCTTGAACGTTTAAGCTAGACGAAGCCACTTCTAAAAAATATCCACAATGAAAAAATTTTCTTAAGCTACACAAAACTTACAGTGATCTCCTTTTTAGTTATATGGTAAAGCCTACTTTATATACTGTCGAAACACCTCCATATCAAAGTATGATACATGTTAACGTAGAAGTAGAATTTTATTAGCTATTCGTAAAATAAATAAAATATTACGCAGTATGAATTGGAATCGATGACCATTTAGGAATATTTTTTTTGATTTTAGCAACAACCACCGTCATATCATCTTCAATCTCTCCAGATCTTGTACGAACCACCTCTTCTAAAATTAAATCCGCAATCTCTTGTGGATCGTTCGTTCGCATTTCTCGAATTTTTCGCTTCAGCCATATATCTGTATTTTCAACATGTTTTGGCCCCTCAAAAATGCCGTCACTCATCATGATTAATATATCATTTGGTAGCAACTGTTCACTGACAATATCTACATCAAACTCCTGAATAATTCCAATTGGTAAATTACTTGCTTCTATTTTAATCAATTCATTTCCTCGTTTAATAAAGCTCGGTGTTGAACCAATTTTTAAAAACTGTACAGATGCGTCATGCAAATCTATTACTGCTAAATCCAATGTTGCAAATATTTCGTCCGTTGACCTTAAAGATAAAATTGAATTAATGGATTTGATTGCTACCTTTTCAGGTATTCCCGTTTGTAAAATTTGCTGTAACAACCGCAGTGTCTCTACACTTTCTTCTTGAGCACGTGCCCCATTTCCCATACCATCACTAATCGCCATGGCGAATTTACCAGCTCCCAATTCAATGGTCGTATAACTATCTCCAGAAATAAGTCCACCTCCCTTAGCAGCATTAGCCGCTCCTGTTTCAACAACAAACTCCCTCGCTGAACCAAAAGCGAGATAGCTATAACCATTTGGAAACGGTGCAATTTCCTCCTGCTTCACAACAACTACTTCTTTTAAAATGTCAGATAATATTGGTGCAATTAACTTAGCCCCTTCTCCATGGTAACTATAAAAAGTTAATGTCATTTCAATATCAATATTCCCTTTATCCAAACTATAAATTTCCAATTTTTCTAATTCTAATCCTATCTGTTTTAACGTGTGAACAATTTGTAGTTCCTGTTGCTCATGATGTTCTCGTTCCTTTAGAATCTCTTTAGCAAAATCCTCCATCACCTCTGATACACCTTGTAATTGCTCTGCCACCAACTTCTTACTTTCTAATACTTGTTGTTTTAGCTTTTGATTTGCTTCAAAATAGGAAGTCTCCTCCTTCATCACATCAATGACTTTTTGTGGCTTTACACAAAAGTTTTCAAATTCTCGTAATGCCTTTCTTGGTAGTTTCCCTTCTTCTTGTATACCATCCTTCAGCATTTCCATTAATGTATACGTTTTATCAAACTCCTTTTGCCAGCATCTTTCTTTCTTAAAACAGTTCTGACATGTTTTTTCGGTTACTTGACTTAAAAAATAATCAGTCTCCCGTTGTGCCTCCTGTTCACTTTCATCTTGACCATCAGCAGTGGCAAAGCTATTCGATAATGCTTGAAACACATCAGAAAATTGTTCTACTCGTTTAGCGGTAACATTACGAATTTTTTGTAAATATCGTTCCTGTTCATTCGTATATTCATCTGTTCCCGGAATAAACCGGGACAAGTTTTTAAACCAGTTTGCCGGTGTAAGCAAAAACAGTACAATAGCAATAGAAGATTCCATAATAGACGGAACAAGCTCTGTCGCATTTCCATAAATTCCAATTAAAAAGGTTCCAACAAATAGTCCAACAGCTACACCTGGTTTTTTCCCTTCTTTTAATAATCCGCCTAAAAGACCAGAAAACGCTAGTAAGCTCATTTGATATAAATTCGCAACATTTGCAAGTGACAAGATTAGTCCGGCAACTACACCTACCGTTGAACCAATGGCAGCTCCACCGACATAGGCAAGAATTAAAACAAAATAACGAGAAAAAACTTGCTCAATTGCTGCACCATAAAGCTGCCATCCTATTGTTCCAGTTAAAATGGAAGCGATCAAAATAATCATACAGACGATTTCTTCATTTTTTAATACCGGATTATACCTTTTAGGTGATAATAAAGGCAAGCTTTGCATAAATATTAAAACAAGAACTGTTCCTAACACTCCTTCTACTAAAATAAGCAACCATTCATAAGCTGCTAACTGGCGTTCAATGGAATATTGAAAAATACGCGTTCCTGCAGTAGCTAAGAAGACAAATAACGGTATTAGTAGCTGCTGACGTTTTGCCTGCTTAAACAATCCCGCTAAAAAAACAAAGACAAGTAGTCCTAAAGCAATGAAGATACCGTGCGTAACAGAATAGCTTAAGGCACCAAGCATAATGGCAACAATAGTTCTAACTGTTTTTTCCTTATGAACAAACCATACTGTTGCTAAAAAAGCTACCGCAAAAGGAGAAACAACTGATAATATAACTGCTCGTCCCAACAAAAAACCAATAACATAAAATAGCCAGCTCCGCTCTAGCAATATATGTTTTAGCTTTGCATATAGCCGGCTTCGAAGCTTGTCCATTTGATTGGTTCGCTGCGCTCCGAATGCTTTAGGTTCCACTCTTGAAATTGAATCCATCATAACTACCACTCCCTCTTGTGCATATCATTAAATCACAATATGCCAACTATTTTTGTCAAAACAACGGAGCATGATTAAAAATTCGTTCGACGTCTTTTTATGCCTTAAACAGTTTTCAACACGAACGCGCGTTTGTTTAGACTGAACTTATTTTATGAGTTTAGTAAAATACCATTTTATTTACAGTTGCGTTTTTTATACTTTTATCAACCGTTTATCCAAATCATTCTTCTTCATTTAGAAAAACTTGGCTTGTCGCGAAGTCTTTATGACGAAAGCTATCGTTTTTCTTATACGATAAAGTGAAACTTCATTCAGTAGGAGTTTTCTTCCCTCTCCTACTGAATGTTAGTACCACAAGGGTATGACCTTAAGGCCCTTGAACCAATCGGGCATTTAGGTGCCGTTTTCTCCCACTTTGGCCCTTTGTATCAACTAAAGGCTCTTTAAGCAGGAATCTTACGGCACCTTACATGCGGGATAAAGCCTAAAGTTTTATACTTTCCTATAGTGGAACAAACGCTAGAAGCGCTCGGTTCAAGACGAACAACCGGAAATCACCTGACGGGTTAGATTCGAGCCGATGTTGACTTTAGGAAGAAAGGTAAAGTTTGCTAGCTGCGAGCGCTTATGCCAAACAACGAAGCTACTTTTCAAAAAATATTCACCAGGTTAAAAATGAAATTTTTTTCTTAGACATATATAAAAGTTTTCTTCTATTTAGTTCCCCAAGAAAAAAGCACATTTTTTGCCGAATACTGCATATTCCTATCTATTCTTTTTTTGCCAAACAAATAATAAGGCATAATTCGAGTTTTGACGGTATAATTAATTATTACTTGGGAAACGGGAACTTTACATAATTAGCTACTTTGTTTTTTTATTGTTAGATTCAACATCCATCCCATGAGAAGTTTTCTATTCATGACTCCTTTATAATAACTACTAAATAATTGTTGACAGACGGAACTTCCTATTGTATTATATTTCATGTTGGCTTATTTGGCGGTGTAGCTCAGCTGGCGAGAGCGCACGGTTCATACCCGTGAGGTCGGGGGTTCGATCCCCTCCGCCGCTATCATATAAATCAAAGAAACTCCCTGTTACATTACAGGGAGTTTTTGTTGTCTATTCTGAATCTTTGAGAAAATCTGGTTATATTAAATTTGATAATGACCTATGTACAAACGGATATCGTTTCTAAACAAGAACAAAAGCAGGGATTACACCATATTGGTAATCCCTGCTTGTTGTTCGCCTTTATTACAACAAAGGTTCGCTATTTTGACAACTAGATGCTAACTGCAAAAACACAATTTATAACTAGAGCATTATTATCCGTTTTTTATAGACAGCAACTGCTATCCTCTTTTAGCACCTCGACCCCCACGTTTGGATTCCGTGTGCTTCTTTAAAGAGGCAAGACGGTCTTCTGAATCCTTTAAAAAGCGATTCATTTTTGCTTCAAAAGATTCCATCCGTTCACGGCTATCTCGTTGACGTTTTGGTTTATCTATTGCTTTTTTGATAGATAAGCCAATTTTCCCGTCCTTTTCAACATTAATGACCTTGACCTTCACCTCATCACCGACAGAAAGGTGATCGTTAATGTCTTTGACATAGTTGTCGGCAACCTCACTAATGTGAACAAGTCCTGTTTTTCCTTGCTCGATTTCTACAAAGGCTCCGAAATTAGTGATACCAGTTACCTTACCTTGCAGCTTGCTGCCTACTTCAATTGACATAAAAAAAATGCTCCTCCTTAAGATTTTTAGGAAACTAATATTTAATCACTAATGACATATCATCAGCTTACTACTATATTATAGCCAAGCAAGTGAAAGTGTGTCAATAAGCGGGTTCCTCATCCGGTAGTTTAAAGATCAATTCGCCTTCTTTAGAGAAGAAATAATTCGTTCTGGCTATTTCTAATACATATTCTTCGTCTTTCAATCGTTCTGCTTCTTCTTGTAAGCTGACCTCTTCATTTTTTAAATCTACTATTTCCTGTTGCAATCTTTCATATTCTTCTTTTTTTTCTGCATGAAGAGCACGCTGTTTCATATGGTATGTCGTCATACTACCAAAAGCAATTAGTGCTATGATAGAAAACAACACAAGACGCCGAATTAAACGTTGTTTTTTTCGCTTCTGCCTTTTTACATGAGCATTATATTGCTGCATGTAATTCGAATCTAATTCTGTTACTGTTCGTTTTTCTCGGGCCAACGTTTTACCTCCTCTTCAAGCTCACATACTTCCATATCTTTATACACTTATTCTTCATTGTACTATAAATTCCTGCTAATTTTAATATAAATCCTTGAACTTTTTTAGGAAGTAAGCGAAAGATGAATAAAAGAAGCCATTTTATCGGTGTAATAATAACGATGATAACAAATAAAATAAGCTTAAGTATAAGCTTAATAAGCCACATGATGATTTTATAAAGAATGAATATAACGCCTTTTATTGGGGAAATAATCACAGCTTGTACGACTTTAACAAAGAAACGGTACACTGCACTAACCATTCGAATAATGTGCTCCAATAGCTTTTTATAACTAGTTGCCGCAACGGCCTGATAAGTGGAAAACCCTAATAAGCAGGCAAGTATTATATACAGTCTAATCTCCCCACCATTGACTAAAAACAAAATATAAAATAACAATAACGTTTGGGTTAACCAGAATCCAATCTCCATAACATATGTCATGATTCGCCTGTTTTTCCAATAAGGAGTAAAACGGCGAAATGTATCCTGAATAACACCAATATAAAAACCACTTGAGATCATCGTTAGCATCGTAATAAACTGCGTACTTAAACTCATTTAAATAACTTGCTAAAGAATCCTTTAGCTTTCTCCTGCTGTTCATCTATATAAGAAAGCTCATAAATTTTCCCTTTGATGACAACAGATCCTTCATTCACATCCAGATTCTTTAATTGAAGGTTTTGTCCGCGAACAATTAAATAACCCATTACTGTTTCCAGCAGAAATTCTTCGTTATCGAAACTATCTACTTCTTTCACACCGCTTATCTCTAAGTTTTTACGATTATTAATCTTCACATTATGGTCTATTGTCGAACGCGTTATATTTTCTTTGTTCTCGTAATAATTCATTAAAAAGCCCTCCTTATCAATATTACTTTATGATAGGAGGGACAAGAGTAGAACAAATTCTAGCGATTTAATTTTTCTTCTTTTATTACGGTATACAGTGAGGCTGCTTCATCTTTTTTAATCGTTTCTCGTAATTCATTTACTTGAATCGTGACGAGCTTCTGTCCAAACTGAATAACGACCTCATCACCTATAGTTAATGTAGATGAAGCTTTTGCTGGTTTCCCATTTATAATTATTCTCCCTTGATCTGCTATTTCCTTTGCTAGTGTTCGCCTTTTGATTAATCGGGATACTTTTAAAAATTTATCTAATCGCATGTTAATTCTCCCCTTCTTTTGCTCTTTCCCACAATTCACTCATTTGAGCAAATGTGGCGTCATGAATCGAACTGCCACGCTTTATAAGCATCTCTTCAATATAAGTAAAACGTGATATAAACTTTTCATTCGCTCTGTTTAATGCTACCTCAGGGTTAATGTTATAATGCCTTGCTAAATTAGCAAGCACAAATAAAATATCACCGAACTCCATTTCCTGTTCATTCATGGATTCAACTGAAATGGCAGTTTTAAACTCAGCTATCTCTTCCTCCAGCTTATTCCATACACCATATACTTTATCCCAATCAAAACCTGCTTTTGCTGCTTTCTTTTGTAATTGATATGCTCTTATTAACGAAGGTGAATGCTTTGCTACCCCATCTATCATAGAAGCGCGTGCATGACCTTTTTCGGCTTGTTTCAGTTGATCCCAGTTGCTTTTTACTTCAGCAATACTATTCACAGCAGTATCTTTAAAAACATGAGGATGACGATGAATCATTTTATCTGTAATACCTCGAATGACATCATCGATATTAAAGTATCCATTATCCTCTCCAATTTGACTGTGGAGCATCACTTGTAAGAGTACATCTCCTAATTCTTCAACGATTCCGTCATCATCTTGCGTATTAATGGCGTCAATTAATTCATATACCTCTTCAATCGCAAATTCCCGCAAGCTTTCATGCGTCTGGGCCTGATCCCAAGGACATCCTCCAGGTCCACGAAGCTTTTGAATAACTTTGCGCAGTTGCCAAAATGTATGATGTAATACGTCGTCTGGTGCAGGAGGGACGTAAACACTTGTTAAATTACTAACTTCCACCGTACGATCTAACATTTCTAATGGTATTTGCTTTATCGACTGAGCTTTGCTTCCCACAGCTTCCACAACCGTAATCAGATAATCTGCCGGCAAGTCCTCTAGTAAGGTTAATTTTACCTCTGATGCAACAAATTGATCATAAACTTGGGAAAAAACGAGGTGGTTCTTAAAATTTAATTCGCTTCGATTAAAAGAAGTAGCATCAACAAACTGAAAACCCTCAATCGGATCAATTTTCAACGCTGTAAAGATATCATCCAAATAGCTACTTCCGCCAACGATTACGACGTTCATCCCTTTTTGCTCTAATAGTAATTGTACTGTTTTTTCGGCAAGCATAGGATGTCCGGGCACGGTATAGATGACATCATCCTTCATCGCTTTCTCTCGAATAACCTCGACGATTCGCTCATATACGCGGGGAAATTGTTGCTCTTCTTCATACAAATAATCAAATGAATGAAAAGTAGTACCCTCTTTTTGTAAAGCAACCACCACTGGATGATCAATCGTACGTGTATAGACTGTTTTGTTTGCAGATACTAATTTTTTATAAACTCCTAATGGTAATTGATCTAAATCACCTGCACCTAATCCGACTATTTCAACCTTAAACATGCTCATCTCTCCTGTTTTTTAACTTCATCAAATGGATAGGAAATGGGAGCATTTGTAATTGCTCCTCTGTGAATCCCCGTAGTTTTATTAAGCTATATCCATATACGAGCGCACCTGTAATAGAAAGCAGACTAACAAACAAAAATAAACCAAGCCTAGAGTCGTCAAAGAATGAAAGGAATAACCCCTGAACGATATATAAATAAATAATCATGATAATAGCCGATAATAAAAAAGCTTGCCAGCGTATCGCCCTTAATAGTTTTAAAAGCGGTAACTTTCTGCGTAACTCTGTTAATGCCACCACACAAAATAAAAATACCGCTAAAACTGTAGCAATCGAACTTCCCATTAAACCGAAAGAAGGAACAAGTACTTGATTAGCAATCCATTTTACAAAAAAAGCAATTAATATAAACAAGGCAACCCGCTTTATATGACCTAACCCCTGCAAAATAGACGAAGCGGTAATAGCCACCGAACTTAAAACAATAGAACATACAAGCACTTGCAACTCGCTTGTTCCTTGTTGATCCTGAAATAAAGCCAGATTTACTTCTGGTAAGATTAGTATCAGTCCAATAGTAGCCCCTGTTGCTAAATACACACTAAACACCATAGCTCCGCGTATGTATGGGTAAAATGTATGAGGATCAGCTGATAGCTTTTTTTTGGAAATGGATGGTATTAGTGCTAATGCTAGTGATGAACCAAACACGGTTCCCAATTGAATCAGCGGTTGTCCGCGATCAAACACGCCTTTCGCCTCCATTGCTGTTACTTTTGAATATCCACCTTTTAACAGACTTGGAAAGAGGGTAAATGTGTCAGCAAACTGCAGAATAAGCAGCACCATATGATTCAAGGTGGCGATGACGCCAAACATAAAAATTGTAGACACATAATAGTTCCAAGGGATTTTTTCCTTCTTGCTACCAATTGGTCGGCTTCGGAAAAAAAATAGGATAAGAACACAAATTGCGGCAATTTGCCCCAAAATAGAGGCTATTACAGACCATTTTCCAATTTCATAAATGTATTTTCCGCTTTCTGCAATTACTATTGCAGTTGCGATAATCACAGCTACACGTATCGTTTGCTCAGCCAGTTGCGAAAAAGCGGTCGGTTTCATCATATAATTTCCCTGAAAGACGCCACGCAATAAAGCAATAACTGGAATAAGCAAAAAAGCAAAAGCAGTAAATCGATATGTCTCTATCAAAAGGCTATCTCCAATCCAGCCTGCAATATATGGAGCATTCACAAATAAAAAAACAAATAGCCCCCCACTTATCAAAAAGAGGATAAATAAAACAGGCAGATAGAAACTAAATAAGGATAGCTCTTGATACTGGGATTTCCTATCTACAACCATTTTGGATATCGCAGACGGAAACCCATATAGTGCTAACATAAAACCAATCCCTAAAATAGGGTAGACTTGTTGATAGACATAAAAACCAATGTCTCCGGTTAAATTTTGTAGTGGTATTCGATAACCAGCGCTTAATAGTTTACTTATGATTCCAGCTATCGTTAGTATTAATGCCCCTTTAACGAGGTGTTTCGTTTCATTACTATTCATGTTGAACTTTCCTTTAATTCACACGTTTATCCACTCATTATAGCATAGATTTTCAGAAAAACTTGGCTTGCCCGCCGAGTCTTTACGGCGAAAGCTATCGTTTTTCTTATACGATAAAGTGAAACTTCATTCCGTGGAATGCCTTTTACACGGAATGTTAGTACCACAAGGGTATGACCTAAAGGCCCTTGAACCAATCGGGCATTTAGGTGCCGTTTTCTCCCACTTTGACCCTTTGTATCAACTCAAGATCTTGAAGCAAGAGTCTTACGGCACCTTACATGCGGGATAAAGCCTAAAGTTTTATACTTTCCTATAGTGTAAATCGAAAGGAAACCCTCATCCTTGGCGTTTCCTTCCGCCTTTAAGGGGGACTACTCCGCTTATTTTACTTGAATAAAGAATACCTATTACTGAAAAAGCGATTATTACTAAAAGTTATCGGTCTTCATTTAAGTACTAAATTATTATACATTTTAGCGAAACTATTTTAAACATCCTCTCAAATCAAACAAGCTGCCTTCTAATCCTATTATTAGAATGACAGCTTGCATACAACAGATAAGCAAGTATATTATTCCATCTGCTTAGCTAAAAAGCTTGCAGCTGTTTCTGCTGCTTTTTGCTCTACTTTGCTAAATGGCTCTCCCTCTTTGGCAAAAATCACTACAGAGCCAATTGCATCACCATTAGCGATAATTGGACTAACACAATAGGAATTTAATTCTTGCTCATGTCCTTCGATAATCTCTAAAGTTTGTGGTTCTTTTTCAATAATATGTGTTCTACCTTCGATTATTTTCGCTAAAGTTGAGCTAATATTTTTGTTTAGATAATCTTTTTTTGATTCACCTGCTACAGCAATCACTTCATCGCGATCGGAAATAATTACAGGCGTTTGTAGGGAGTCAAACAGCGCCTCTGCATATTCTTTGGCAAAATGGCCCAATTCGTTAATAGGAGAATATTTTTTTAAAATAACTTCTCCTTCCCTGTCCACATAAATTTCCAGTGGATCTCCTTCTCTAATTCGCAGTGTCCTTCTGATCTCCTTAGGAATTACTACTCTTCCTAAATCATCAATACGACGAACTATTCCTGTTGCTTTCATACTATATAGCCTCACTTTCTAAATAATGATGATTACTCATTACCCAAGTTTCTCTGTGGAATCATCAGTTGTGGTTTTAGTATGAAGCAAAGCAGGATAACTATACATGAAATACCAATTTTTTACGATTTACGATTTACATCTGTTAGTTTTTCAATAAATTCTGCTACATTAGAGTAACGATCGGCTTTTGTATCTTTTGTATATTTAAATACAAGCTTTAGCTTATTCTTTTCCGTACCCAGCTGTACGCCTCGACCAAATGTATTTGCTATTTCAAATAGTTTTGCGCCATCAATTTGCTGACTACGTTCTTCATCTACGAGTACTTCTATTTTGTTATTTTTTTCACTAATTGATACTATTCTTTCTCGCTTAGCTAGCATTTTTAGTATCGCTACCGTAAATAAATGGTCAACTTCCTCTGGATAATCACCAAAACGATCGATTAATTCATCACGTAAATCTTCCGCATCTGCTCTGGATTCCATCGTTTGAAATTGTTTATAAATATCAATTTTCTGTTTTTCATCATCAATATACTCATCAGGAATATATGCATCGATATTTAATGTTAATTCTGATTCAAACGGTTTAATATCTTTTGTATCCTTACCTTCTTTTCGAGCATCAATCGCTTCTTTTA
Organism: Virgibacillus proomii; assembly: GCF_900162615.1. NCBI lineage: Bacteria > Bacillati > Bacillota > Bacilli > Caryophanales > Bacillaceae > Virgibacillus > Virgibacillus proomii. Next base: position 33,071 of record NZ_FUFN01000007.1, read on the forward strand.
GCATTTGTGAGTACATATCAAAACCTACTGAATCTATAAATCCATGTTGCTGAGCACCTAATAGATTTCCCGCTCCGCGAATGGATAAATCGCGCATCGCTATTTTAAATCCGGAGCCTAACTCTGTAAATTCTTTTATTGCTTGCAATCTTTTTTCTGCTACCTCTGTCAACACTTTATCTCTTTTGTACGTAAAGTAGGCATAAGCAACTCGATTAGAACGACCGACCCGACCACGCAATTGATACAGTTGACTCAATCCCATCCGGTCCGCATCATTGACTATTAACGTATTTACATTAGGAATATCGACACCGGTTTCGATAATGGTCGTGCTAACAAGTACATCAAATTCCCCTTCTAAAAAAGCGAAAATGACATTTTCCAGTTCTGTTTCGTTCATTTGTCCATGAGCAACAGCAATTCTCGCGTCAACATGTCTTCCTAGCTCTCTCGCTACTTCTTCAATATTTTCTACCCGATTATGAAGAAAGAATACTTGCCCACCACGTGCCATTTCTCGTTCAATTGCTTCACGTATAAAAACGGGATTATATTCCATGACATATGTCTGAACTGGGAAACGGTTTTCTGGTGGTGTTTCGATAACGGACAGATCCCGAACACCAAGCATGGACATATGAAGTGTCCTCGGAATTGGTGTAGCTGTCAAGGTAAGTACGTCTACATTTGTTTTTAGCTGTTTAATTTTTTCCTTATGTTTAACTCCAAAACGCTGCTCCTCATCGACAATTAAAAGACCTAAATCATGGTACTGTACGTCTTTAGATAAAAGACGATGCGTTCCAATAACAATATCAATCGTACCTTTTCGTAATTTTTCCAATGTTTCTTTCTGTTGCTTTCTAGTTCGGAATCTACTCAACAGCCCAATAGATATTGGATAATCCTGGAACCGCTCTCGAATCGTCTCAAAATGCTGCTGTGCCAAAATGGTAGTAGGGACTAATAAAGCGACTTGCTTATCATCCATAATGGCTTTAAATGCTGCACGAATAGCGACTTCGGTTTTCCCATAACCTACATCACCGCAGAGCAAACGATCCATCGGGCGTTCTTTTTCCATATCTCGTTTGATCTCTTCTATACAACGCAATTGATCCTCTGTTTCCTGATATTGGAAGGACGCTTCAAACTCTCTCTGCATTTCTGTATCTTTTGAAAAGGCAAATCCCTTTCTCGCTTCTCTTTCAGCATACAATTTAATTAAGTCATCTGCTATATCTTCCACGGAGGATTGAACTTTGCGTTTTACTTTTTTCCATTCACTTCCGCCTAATTTATACAACCTAGGCTCTTTTCCTTCTGAGCCAACAAACTTTTGCACTTGATCGATTTGATCAATCGGTACAAATAACTTATCATCGCCGGAATATTTGATTAGCATATAATCTTTATGCAAATCGTTTACTTGTAATGTCTCAATACCAAGATACTTTCCAATACCATGGTTTGCATGGACAACATAATCGCCAACCTTTAATTCTTGATAATCCTTAATTCGCTCAGCATTAGATATTTTCTGCTGTTTTCGTGGCCGTTTTGTTCGTTTCTTAAATAACTCCTGCTCCGTAACTAGAACTACCTTATGCATTGGCAGTTCAACGCCGCTGGAAATATTACCTACTGTAATCGTCGGTTTTTCAACCGGAAGATACAGATGTTTCGCAATACCAAATTCCATATCATAATCTAAGAAAATAGAATGGATCTTTTCAGCTCGGTTCTCATCTGATGCTACAACGACAACGGAGTAATCCCCTTTTTCCCATCTTTTCAATTCATTCTTTAATAAATGCATTTGTCCATGAAACTCTTGCATGGGTCTAGAGGATAAATTAATAATATTTTTCGGTTGTGTATTTGGAATATGGCGTAAAAATACAGACATATACAGTCGCGGCTGTTTCATTCGTTCCCAAATGGCATGCCAATCAAAGGAAAAAACGCTATTTTTTACCATCTGATGGGATGCTAGGAGGCTACTATACCAATCTGCCTCTTCTGTATCCAAATGTAAAGCCGTCTCTTGTATTCGACTCATTTCATCGATAATAATTTGACCATCCTGTGGTAAATAATCTAGTAAACTAGCTGGCTGCCTATACATATAACCAATATATTTATACATTTCTGAAAAATGCTCCAGATTTTTTAAACGTTCTATGTCAGTCTTCACTACTTCTGTAAGCGTTTCCTTTGATTCTTTAGATTTGAGCGTTTTTAATGTTTCAGCAAGCGCTTCCTCGACACGCTCACCAGCAGCGTAAATATCAGTTTGACTTAACAGTAACTCTGTAGCCGGACCAATTGTAATTTCTTTTAGTTTATCTAAGGAACGCTGCGTTTCTGCGTCAAAATACCTAATCGAATCAATTTCTTCATCAAATAATTCAATGCGAATCGGATGCTTCTCGGTGAGTGGATAAACATCAATAATTCCACCACGTCTACTAAACTCACCAGGAGAAGTAACCATAGAAGCATGATTGTAGCCCATGTCTACTAAAGAAGATAGGTAAGCTTCGACATCAATATCCTCACCTAGTTTAAAAGGAAGTTGATATTTCTCCCAATAGTCTGGTGGAGGAAGAATTCGCTTTAATGCTGCAACAGGGGCAATTAAAATTCCCGACCTATTTTTTGACCAAGCCATTAATGACTCGATACGCTGACTTCGCAATTCGGGACTAGCAATCGCAATTTCTGATGCAATTAATTCGTTCACTGGATATAAATGGACCTCTTCTTCACTAATAAACCCAGTAAGGTCATCATATAATTGTTGCGCCTGTACTAGTTGGTGCGTTATAAGCAAAATAGGCTTTTTGACTTCACCATGAATTGCAGATACAAGCAGTCCTCTAGCTGAACCTGATAATCCAGCAACTAGCTGCTCATCCATTCCAGCTAATATTCCTTTAATCACGGACTGTATATCTTCTTTCGATTGTAAATATGATTGTATACCCTTCATTACTAAACCTCCACTTACATTGGGTGACGTAAGTCTTAACAAGCGAATCTGTGTAAAACTGACTTTTCCATACTTTGTAATGTCCAAGTCTTCACCCTTTGTATATAAGCACAAAAACGCCTTGGTTCTATTACCAAAGCAGCAGCTTGCTTTTATTGTATAAAAAAGTCTAATTCATGATAATGTGGATGATGTCCTAAGGCTTCTTCACAATTCTCACAGATAACCTTTATATGGACATCTCCATTTGGTTTATAAGTGATCATCTCTTCTTTTTCCTTCATCGTTAATTGATCAAAACCTAGCATTGTTGTATCTATAACCTTCTGTTGAATGCTTCCTATTTTCTGACCACAATGCCTGCATAAATATATGATAGGCAAAAGGAGTCACCTCCAATAACAAGTAGTTATTGGTAATAAGTGTATCCGAAATTGCCTTCGTCTATACAAATGAAAGAAGTGATTCAATTTAAGTTTGTCTTTTATCTTATGTGGTAATTACTTATTATATTCGTTCATCACTTCATCAAACGGCTTATTTAGCCAAGCCTCACATGCATCTGCTGCTTTTCTTACCCCTTGCATGACTTCCTCTAGTTCATTTTTAGGGAAGGATTGAAGTACGTAATCAACGATAGTAAGTGATGTTGTTTGTGGTCTTCCAATACCAATGCGAATTCGTTTAAAATCTTTTGATCCTACATGATTAATAATAGATCTAATGCCATTATGTCCACCATGCCCACCTTTTTGACGCAGGCGAATTTTACCTACAGGTAAGTCTAAATCATCAAAAATAATCAAAATATTTTCTAAATCAATATTATAATAATCCATCAGCGGTCTTACAGCTTCGCCAGAAAGGTTCATAAACGTTTGCGGCTTTATCAGCATAACTTTTTCTGTTTCTAATTGAGCGATGGTATAGTCCCCTTTAAATTTCGTTTTGTCGAGCTTCCACTGATAGCGCTTTAGTAACTCATCAATAACCATGAAACCTACATTATGTCTTGTGTTCTCATATTTCTTTCCTGGATTTCCCAATCCAATAATACATTTCATCATAACTTCTTCCTTTTTTTAATATCTTTCTAAAATAAAAACACTGCGTATTGAATATAAGCTAAGCAATAATAAAGTGAAACTTCATTCAGTAGGAGTTTTCTTCCATCTCCTGCTGAATGTTAGCTTGAACGAATCGGGCATTTAGGTGCCGTTTTCTCCCACTTAGACCCTTTTGTATCAACTCAAGACTCTTGAAGCGGGAGTCTTACGGCACCTTAGATGCGGGATAAGTTTTTAACCTTTAAAAACCAAACTTCTGCAGGACTTAAATGCAGATGTTTTGTTGTCTAGCTTCTACACTATCTATACTTACATCTGTCACGCATTTCTAAAAATTTTATACTGCTTAAATAATACAACACAACTCTCCCCCCTAAACAGGAGGGAGAGTGCTTCCTCATCTATAAGCTAATACACGAACTCTCTTTCACATTGATAAAGGGTAGATACTGAGAGCTCTTACTTGAGACATGCTCCAAATAGTTTGAGGGTGTGATTACTTATTTTGCAAATTAAGCTTCTTCTTCTTTGTCCTTTTCGGCACCGACTAATTCCGGCTCAGCATTTTCAACTGGCGTTTCTCCCTCTAAATCTTTAGCTGTGTCTGGAGCTAATACTGTTACAACTGTAGTAACTTCATCATCTAAAATAGTGTAATTACCATTCGTTTTAATATCACCAACAGCGATACTGTCACCTATTCCAAGATCAGAAATGTCCACAACAATTTCTTCCGGAATGTCAGCTGGCTTTGCACGAACTTGCAATTCATGTAATGGCTGTTGAAGCACGCCTCCATCCTTCGTTCCTATTGCTTCGCCTTCCAGACGCAAGTTTACTTCTACATCCATCTCTTCAGCCATATCAACGATATAAAAGTCCGCATGAATAAGTTCATCTCTTAAGGGATCAATTTGGTACTCATGCAACATTACATCAACAGGTGCTTCATTTTCGACTTGTAATGAAATGATCGCATTTCTTCCTTCATCACGTACCGTTTTTACCAGTTCGATACTATTGACGGAAATAGATTTCGTTTCTTTTCCTTTTCCGTATAAAACAGCTGGCACATGACCGCTATTTCTAATCTCCTTTGTTGCTGATTTAGTATGATCTTCTCTTAATTGCGCTGCTAATTTGACTGCCATATTTATCATCCTCCAAAATTTAACAAAAAACCTTGACTTGTTGCAGTACTTCTATCTTGAAATTTTACGCTTTTAATTTCATTCATGCAATTAATTCATTAGGATCGAGCATTTGTCTTACAGTTTGATCCTTCACTTAACCTCCTAGGTTTCACCTCGGTATTGAAATGGAGGTCTTACTGTCATTATATGCGGGATACAATACACATCTTAGATAATACCCGTTTTACTTATGGCTTAAACATCAATCAAATAAAATGCTTACAGATTGTAACTCATGCACACGAATAATCGCTTCCCCAATTAAAGGCGCGACAGACAACTGTGTGATTTTATTAATTTGCTTGTCCTCTGGTAATGGAATCGAATTCGTAATGACTAGCTCTTTTATTTTTGAACTGTTAATACGTTCAATAGCCGGACCTGATAAGACTGGATGCGTACAGCAAGCATACACTTCTTTTGCTCCGTTTTCAACTAGCGCATTGGCTGCAAGAGTAATGGTACCTGCTGTATCAATAATGTCATCGATAAGAATCGCTGTCTTTCCTTCAATATTTCCCACAATATTCATTACTTCGGCAACATTTGGACGAGGTCTACGCTTATCAATTATTCCAATAGGCGCCTTTAGGCGATCTGCCATTTTACGTGCCCGTGTCACCCCGCCATGATCAGGAGAGACAATAATAGTATCCTCTAAATTCATTGCTTCAAAGTAATCTGAAAGAATTGGAACACCTTGCAAATGATCGATCGGTATATCAAAAAATCCTTGAATTTGCGGTGCATGCAAATCTAGTGTTATAACCCGATTAGCACCGGATGTTTCTAGTAGATTAGCTACTAGTTTTGCCGCTATAGGCTCACGGGATCTAGCTTTACGATCTTGTCTAGCATATCCATAATACGGCATAACAATATTAATAGATTTGGCTGATGCTCGTTTTAAAGCATCGATCATAATTAATAATTCCATCAAATGATCATTAACTGGAGAACAAGTTGATTGAACGACATAAACATCACATCCGCGAATGCTTTCTTCAATATTAATTTGAATCTCACCATCACTAAACCGGGATACGGTACACTTCCCCAGCTTAGTACCGATGTGGTCTGCGATGTCTTGCGCCAATTTGCGATTAGAATTTAATGTAAAAACCTTCAAGGATGAATCCTTGTAAGTAGATGCCATGAGTTAATACCCTCCGTTAATCTTTTTTCTGTTTTTTTATTTTTGATGCATATCCTTCTTTATTCGTTTGCCGCGCTCTAGCTACTGATAAAGAATCCTCTGGCACGTCCTTTGTAATGGTTGATCCAGCTGCAACATAGGAACCCCTTCCAATGGTTACAGGAGCAATGAGATTTGAATTGCATCCAATAAATGAATCATCTTCAATTGTCGTTACATATTTATGTTTGCCGTCATAGTTCACTGTTATTGTACCACAACCAATATTCACATTGCTTCCTACGTGCGCATCACCTATATAACTCAAGTGGGAGACTTTGCTATTTTCCTTGAGGTCTGTCTTTTTAATCTCTACAAAATTACCTATTTTACCGTTATTGCCAATGGAGCTTTCAGGACGAAGATGAGCATATGGTCCAACTTTTACATGATTGCCAATTTTACTATCACTAGCAACACTTTGTTTAACAATCGTTCCTTTTCCTACATAACAATTAATTAGCTCTGAATAAGGGCCGATCTCTGCCTCCTCTTCAATCACCGTTTCGCCTTTAAGGATTGTCCCAGGATGGATAATTGTATCAGCACCAATTTTAACATCTGGTCCAATATATGTGTGCTCTGGATCAACTATCGTTACACCATTTTTCATATGCCGTTCATTGATGCGCAGCTTCATAATCTTTTCTGCCTCTGCCAAAGCAACTCGATCATTAATACCTAAAGTTTCATCAAAGTTGTGCGTTATATACGCACTTACAATTTCCCCTTGCTGTTGGAGGATTTCTATGACATCTGGCAAATAATACTCACCCTGTGCGTTATTATTAGAAACTTGCTTCAACGCTTGAAATAATGCTTGATTATCAAAACAATATGTACCTGTATTAATTTCATCTACAAGTAATTCCTTGTCATTTGCATCTTTATGCTCTACAATTCGTTCTACACCATTTGCTTCATTGCGAATAATCCTGCCATAACCAAATGGATTAGGGGCCTTTGCAGTAAGAATTGTCGCTTTTGCACCTGATTTTTCATGATGATCAATAAGAGATTGATATGTTTCTTTTGTAATTAACGGTGTATCGCCACAAACCACAATGGTTGTACCTTCTTTGTCTTTTAAAAGCGCTTCTGCCTGTAGCACCGCATGCCCAGTTCCCAGTTGTTCCTCTTGAAGAACAAACTCACTTTTAGCACCAATATGCTTCTTCACATCTTCAGCACCAAACCCGACAATGGTAATTACTTTATCTACATTCACGCTGCTTATTTGATCAATGACATGTTGCACCATTGGTCGACCTGCTATTGGATGGAGTACTTTGTAAAGCTTTGATTTCATTCTTGTACCCTGTCCAGCTGCTAAAACAACAGCATATCGATTCGTCATATAAAGAAACCTCCATCATTTCGATTTACCCATTATGAATATATCTTAAATGACAGTTCATTTCAATAGATAAACCATGTAAATCAAGGCCTATAACAGTACAAAACTATCCATTTTCAGCAGAATATTCATATTTAAAGAAGTTCGTCTGGATGCATTATCCAGTTGTCTGTATAGAGATTGTTCAAATACATTTAGAAAAACTTGCTTGTCGCCAAGTCTTTATGGCAAAAGCTATCGTTTTTTATACGATAAAGTGAAACTTCATTGTGTAGGAGTTTTCTTCCCTCTCCTACTGAATGTTAGTATCACAAGAGTATGACCTAAAGGCCTCTGAACCAATCGGGGATTTAGGAACCGTTTTTCTCAGCTTGTTCGCAACATCATTAGCTCATTTTTGAATTGAGAAAAATACGGAGCCTTACATCCGGGATAAACCCTAAATTTTATACTTTCATATAGTATTAAAAAAACGCAACAAATTTCTTTGTACGTAACAAGGAATCAAGCCAACCGCAAGCGAAAATTCTATTGTTTAAATATGTGCATTAAGGCATTCTCCAGTACTATCAGTACTATCTATTTTCTTTACGAAAAATGCATAAAATTTTTCCTTGTATCAAAAGGTAGTAACCGTTTTCAACAAAAAAAGAAGGCTAACCTGATGTAGATTAGACCTCTAGTTGCTATAAAATATTATTATTAGAAAAGATTGCTTAGGAGGCTCCCGCTTCTTCATATTTTACTTCTGCCTCGCCTGCTCGATGATACTCTTCTAACACAGCATCCTGAATTTTTGCCCGTGTCCCTGAATTGATCGGGTGAGCAATATCTCTAAATTCACCATCCGGGGTTCGCTTAGATGGCATCGCTACAAATAGTCCATTATTTCCATCAATCACTCGGATGTCATGGACAACAAACTCCTGATCCAAAGTAATTGATGCAATCGCCCGCATTCTACCTTCCGTATTAACGCGGCGCAACCGAACGTCGGTTACTTCCATGATGTGTCACCACCTTTTCGCATTTGAATCTATATTAACTACTTCAACAAAACTATTAAAATTCCTGCTAAATTATTAAAAAAAATAAAATATTTTCAATGCTAGATTTTTTTCTTATGTAAAACTAAAACTAGCAGCGCTCATTTTGTGGCATACAAACAGCAGATCTTCTAATGAAATAAAAGGAAACTTCATTCAAAGAGTACTTTTTTCCTTAAAAAAAGAAAAACACTTTTTCTGCGTGTGATGCGTCGCTGTCGTAGCCTTCCATGTCCTGTCGCCCAATCGAAGGGGAAATTTAGGAGTCGTTTCTCTCATAGAGATCGCAAAATAATACGTAGATTTTTGAAATGAGAAAAATACAGCACCTTATATTGGATAAAGAAAACATGTATCTGCAACAAAACCACGCCGACGCCTGAGCGAAAACTCGATGTAAGTCGGACTTCCTTTAGATTCGAGCTGATGTTGACTATCGTAGGAAGAAGACCACAATTTGCTACATTATGAGCGCACAGTTAGACAAAACTATTTTAAACAAGCGTGCCGCTATATAGGAGCAGATATAATTACCCAAACCATTGCAGGAATCTTCCATCAACCAATTCGACTTCTCCGTTACACAATAGTGCTATTGAAATATCAAGTTTGATACGAACTTAGTATTTAATCTTGCTACGAAAAAAAGATCTACACAAGCTTGTTATCCTCATCTATATTTTAAGCTTACTGCCAATACCCTCATTCTTGTTCATTAAAATAGGAAAACAGCAATGTCACCCTGATATGTTCGAAATAAATAGTCCATCAATTAAACAGGATTTAATAAAAAGTGAAGTTATTTATAAACAAATTAGTAAGAGCAAAATAATAATCATAAACCATTATATTTGGGAAAAGTTTAAAAGGATTAAAAGCTCTTGGAAAAGTTGTCAAAGCTGGGGATATATACTCAAGCCATTTTCAAGGAAATATACAGTTGCTGTAAAGCGTAACGCTAGAAAAATAGGAAAAAGTCACAGAAAGTATCAAAAGATTATGTAAGAAAAAGACTTATTAAATTTGGAGTACCAAAAGGCGACGCAAAACTAGCTACCGGTATTATTTTTTAGATTAATAAAACAACAAAGGAAACAATAACAAAACAATGTTATTATTGTTTCCCTTACCAACTTTCTTAATAAATGTCAATTAATTCCACAAGTAGACATTGATTTAATTCTCTTTGTTCTTCCTCTGACAGTTCCCTTTGCTCTCTTAATATATATTCCTCTTTTTACCAGTTATACATCGTAACATCTATTTCTTTGCTTTATATTTATCTAAAACACAAGAGGACTCTTTTTGTTATTATGACGAACTTTTCACACGTCTAACCTGCGTAATAAACGAATTATCTGTTACCTGTTAGTATAATTCCAGCCATCGATCACGCTTTATGTATTCATCTGATTTATTAAAAAATACTTCATTACTGCAATCAGCACATGAAATGATAGTCATTCCTTTCGTGACTACATATCCTTATAACGATTTTTACTTCTTTCCGTTCTACAAGCTTATTATTAAAAGCTTAAAAGTTTTATTTTATGTCTTTATTTCTTGCTCCAATTTGCCCCCCTATAACATTAGGAGCTGTCAACCCCAAAAAACTCTGACTGTTATTCATTTTTAGGAGACTGTCCGTTTGTTTTGTAAATCTCAAGATAGTTACCGACTTGTACATCAATCTGCTTTTTCTTTATATCCACATTGGATATTTTTATTAATGATATATAATCATCAATTACTCGCTCTTCCTCTTCATCATCTGCTTCAGCTAATACCCCAATTCCTTGGACCGTTGCATCAAACTCTTCTAGCAAATTCTTCATACCTGTAATCGTTCCACCAGCTTTCATAAAATCATCAACAATACAAACATTGGATCCCTCTGGTAAACTTCGCTTTGGCAATACCATCGTTTGAATTTTTTTAGAAGAGCCCGATACATAATTAATACTTACAGAAGATCCCTCTGTTACTTTCGGATCTCTCCGAACAATAACTACCGGTACATTGAGAAAGGAAGCAACTGCATAAGCTAACGGTATCCCTTTTGTAGCTACGGTTACAACCACATCAATATCCTTATCAGAAAATGCTGATGTAAATACTCTGCCGATCTCTCTTATGGTGTTTGGATCTCCTAATAGATCACTCATATACAGATAGCCGCCTGGAAGGATACGAGCCGGATCTTCAAGACTCTGACAGAGTTTTTCTATAAATACTTTATTTTTTTCATGAATACTAAACGGTATATACTTCACGCCACCACCAGCACCCGTCGTCCGTTGCAAATATCCAATGCCTTCGCGGCGAAATACCTCATCAATAATATCCATATCCTCACTTACAGAAGCTTTAGTTGTTTCTAATCGTGACACAAAATAAGGTAACTGAGTATGCTTTCTCGGATTTTCGAGAAAAAAATTAGACAATACAACTAAACGATTACTTCTTTTCATCTTCACACCTCAAAACCGAATGTTTCTTCTTAATATACCATTATTATACGCTTTTTACCAATATAATTATCCTAACAATCTTACATAGTATACTTCCTCACAAAAGCCTCGCATGCCGTTGTAAATTTTCCTCGCTTTCCTCTCATGCTCGACGAGGCCATATACCGTTGGACCACTGCCGCTCATTAACACAGCAGCTGCTCCAGCTTGTTTCAACACATGTTTAATTTGCTGTACTTCGGGATATTGTTTTATAGTTAAAGGCTCTAAGGCGTTACCTAAGCTTTGGCAGAGATTTTCAAAATTATTTTCTTTCAATGCTTTAATGACTTTAGCTGTTTGTGGGTGAACAATATCCCCCATTACAATCTGTTGGAAAATTGTTCTGGAGGATACCCCGATATCTGGTTTAGCTAAAACTACCCAGCAAGAAGGTGGTGAAGGAAGTGGTTCTACAATTTCACCACGCCCTTTAACGATTGCTGTTTGTCCACAAATACAAAACGGAACGTCTGTACCTAATGTTGCTCCTAATTTGAGCAGCTCTTCTTCGGAAATTTGCATCGACCATAGCCGATTTAGACCTTTTAAGACCGCCGCAGCGTCTGCACTTCCACCAGCAAGCCCTGCAGAAACGGGGATATTTTTTTCAATGGTAATATGCACTCCCTTATGTATCCCATAAGTTTGTTTAAATAAAGATGCAGCTTGATAAGCTAAATTTCGTTCATCGCTTGGGACATATCTACTTTCTAATGAAATTTCAATACGGTCTTCAGCTAATTCATTCAGTTTAATACGATCGGCTAAATCGATCGTTGTCATAATCATTTCTATATTATGGTAGCCATCGCTTCTTTTGCTTAAAACATCAAGTGATAAATTTATTTTAGCGGGTGCTTTTTCAAATATTGCCATCGCCCGTCACCTACTTGTTTTTAGATAATGAAATTGTAACATATTCCAATTTATCGAGCGACTGCAAAAGGAAAAGCATATACACCTATATGTTTTAAGCAACTGTACAATAAGGTTTAAAACGATTTTTCACGAGAGAGCGTCTTTCTCTACAATAAAAAATTTTTACACGCTTAAAATTACCTTACGGCAAAGTAATGGGTATATGTAAAGACAAGGCAAATCCGATTAGGATTTGCCTTGTTGCATACTTGCTTCGGCTTTTTCAATAGCTCGTTTCACCATATTTCCAGCATCACGTGCTTTTATGCCGCCCCAGCCTTCCCTTTGCACCGTGTCGTAAAATCCTAACTCTTTGGCAATTTCTTCTTTCAATTGGTCTGACATCATTCCACGTCGTCTAGCCATGAAAGAACAACCCCCTTTAACGTAATGAGTAATTACGACACTTTTAGTATGCGCATTTATTCCAATAACAAAACCGTTATATGTAAACAAAAAAGGAAACATTTAGGGGGGTGTTTAATAAATGTTAAAAGTATTCTGTTAATTAATTCTAAAACAAAAGCAGTAAACATATGGTCTACTGCTCTACAGCGGATGCAATGTTTCGATCGTCCATGAATTTAAGTTCCACTGTTTCGGTTAAAACGTCTGCATAGCTATATGAAACACGTTCGAATGCATTTTCTTCTTGGTCAAGCTCAACGATAAATACAGAAGGATAGGTTTCAGCCAGGATCCCGGACCGCTCAATTGTTTTTCTTCTACCACCATTCGCTTTAAGCTTTAACCGTTTCCCTACCTGACCTTCAAGACCTTGCTTAATTTCGATTAATGTTTTCGCCACTATACTCCACCTCACTGTAAATAAGCATACCACAAACTTGTACATCAGTCAAATGAAACTATATATTATATCAATATTATATTTTCATTGTCAATAATTTATTTCCCTAATTTCGTTTATTATTTGTATTTGTTAACTTTTTATGCACATTTTGCTTGGAAATCTTGACTAATGGAGAGAGATGCCTTTAACTTTTTCAATGTTATGGGAAATTATATCTCTTTCTACATGGTAAATATCTTTTTTTAGAAAAACTTGGCTTGTCGGTAAGTATTTAACGAAAGCTGTAGTTTTTCTTATACGATAAACTCTAAAATTTTATACTTTTCTATAGTATAAAATAACTTCGTCTAGGTTACATCCAAACGCCTGCGTTTTTGTTCTAACTTGTCCTTTTTAAAAAAGCAACCTCACCATTAAGGTAAGCTGCTTAAGTCTTGTTCTTCTTCTATATAGGGCAGACCTGTCCTTAGTAAGCCTTTTGTGTCCACACCTCCCACTCCTTTATTACCTGTTAGTGTATTGCGAATGGCATCCCATACACTTACCTTCTCCATAAAAGGGGTAAAAGCAATTTTAGCAACGATATATACAGGATCTAAGGCATGGATGTTTACGCGTAATGGAGAACTGGCAAAATTAGCCCCAGCGCGAATTAAGGATTCAAAATGCGATTGACATGCCCCGGCAAAAATAATTAACTGATCCAAATTTGGATTCATTTTTCTCGCTTCACGAACTGTCTCAACAAAATACTTCGAATTCCTATAAGCACGAATATCATGCTTTGGTCCTTTATTTTTAGAAAATGAATCATGACCAGTAATCACAATAATATCTGGATGAATTTTTGTTACCAGTTCCACAATCTGTACCGGCATTTCCCGTTCATGTAGGTGCACACCATGTACCTGAAGACCAATCCGGTTGTATAGTTCAATACATTTTTTTAAATACGTCTGATCGCCATCTACATGTAAAACCTTTGCTGGGAGTTGAAAAAATGACGCTTCATGCGTAAAGCCATCCGTTGCTTGATAATTGCGTTTTTCCTTCATCAAATGATAGTCTTGACGAAACAGGCGATAAGAGAATTCTTCCTTTTCTTTTCCTTTCTGTCTGCGCTTTTGTAATTCTCGTTCTTGAACTGATCTTAAATCAGATATCGGCGCATCTGCTTTGAGGCGAATATCTTCGCCAACTAAATCTGCATACTCATCTTTTACAGACGAAATCCGAAACAATACATCATGATTATAAGAATATCTTGTTACTAAATCTCCTTTTGTAAAGCTCATTCTCCACCTCACAGCCTTCCTTGCCCAAACGTTTAATATATCTTATGAATTGCCCAAAAAACTGTGCGTCTGACATAAGTGCATCTGCTTTATTATTGGACTGATTTTTTAAAGGTGGGTATAAATTGAACATTACTCAAAAATCGTTTTTCTCTACGAAAAAGTAATCAAAGGTTAAGATCGTTACGTCCTTTACAAAGATTGAACATTTTTAGCCATAAAAATGCTCCTCTCATAAAATAAATCCCCCCTAAAAAGCAAATATAGCCTGCCAGGGGGGATTAGGGTAGATCAAGGGAGTGAATCCTATGTCCATAACATCACTCAGATATTGTACGATAAAACGCATTTGCCGCAGCAGCAAATTCTTCTATACTTAATGATTCTCCTCGTCTTGTTCCATCTATACCAACTTGATTAAGAATCGACGTAATTTCATCTTTTATTAAATTAGCTCTAAAAAAGTTTGCTAAATTATTTCGTAATGTTTTCCTTCGTTGCGCGAAACAAGCCTGAATGAACGAAAAAAAGTACGCTTCATTATCTACTTCAACAGGCGGGACTTTACGCGTAACTAATTTTAAAATGCTTGAATCTACATTTGGTTGAGGCATAAACACACTCTTTGGGACATGCATCACTACTTCTGCCTCTGTATAATATTGAACGGCAAGTGATAACGATCCATAACTTTTACTATTGGGACGTGCAGCCATACGGTCTGCTACTTCTTTCTGAATCATTACGGTAAAACTTTCTATAGGTAATCGATCTTTTAACAGCTTCATTAAAATAGGTGTTGTTATATAATAAGGCAAATTAGCAACAAGCTGAACGGTTTCTTCAGCTGGGAAATGAGCAGCAATCAGTTCTTTAACATCGGCTTTTAAAATATCTTGATGGACGATTTCAATATTGTTATATGGTCTAAGTGTATCAGCTAATACTGGTAATAGACGCTGATCAATTTCAAACGCTAGCACCTTCTTCGCATGTATAGCCAATTGCTCCGTTAATGCCCCGATTCCCGGCCCTATTTCAATAACCCCTACATCCTTAGTGATTCCTGCATGGCGAATAATATTTTCTAAAATATTACTGTCCACTAAAAAATTTTGCCCCAAACTTTTCTTGAAAGAGAAATTATATTTATTCAATATTTCCTTTGTACGAGACGGGGTAGCAATATATTTATGGACTGTCATCCTCATTCATCCTCCTGCATGATTTGCATCAGCGCTTGTTCTAATTCATCTTTACTAATTTTAAACATCGTTAATCGTTTTATTAGCTGTTTTCCATTGGTATGACCAATGTGTAATATTTCCCCAAGTCGCTTCCGTTTTTGTGCAGCTTCCATGCCGCCAATTAATCCATAATCGATTAGATCCGCCTTTGTTATATTACTTGTAAACGTTTCTTGCAGTTCATATACAGACGCTAATGCTCGCTGGATCGCTTGAATGGAGGCATGTTCAATTCCTAAGCTTTTATTTTTCGAGTGCTTTGCTTTTGCTTGATCACGTGTCAAAAACGCATGCTTACAACCAGGAACAGCTTGATCTATAATATGACGAATACGTTCTCCAGGATAATCTGGATCGGTAAAAATAATAATTCCCCGCTTTTGCTTTGCATGTTGAATTTGCTTTAGAATGGATGGATTGATCGCAGAACCATTTGTCTCAATTGTATCAGCGTCTACTGCTTGCAGAACCTTTGCTGTATCATCTTTTCCTTCTACGACAATCACTTCTTTTACTTTCACACTCGTCCCTCTTCCTACATATCTTCATCTTTGTTTCTTAGTATAACCATTATATCCTAGCACGCTTTGTTTTATGATTCTATTCGAATGTCGCTCATTACAGGTAAAATAACTTAGGATTCATCCTAAAGTCCAATAGCGAGGCCTTACGGAACCTCAGAGGCTGGATAAAACAAATCATGCTCTTATCACTATAACATGATAAGAGCATGATGATTAATTTAAAATTTTTACAGTTACGGTTTTAACTCCCCAACTATATGCAGCCTGTTTAGAAGGCACATGTACATCAATCCGGTTTCCAACAATGTGTCCTCCTGTATCCGAAGCAATAGCCTCGCCATAACCCTCAACCCGAACTTTTGAGCCTAATGGAATAACACTTGGATCAACAGCGATAACCTTCATATTTGGGTTTGCTTTTAGATTAATCCCTGTCGCTGTTAGACCTGAACAACCATTACAGGTAGAGGTATATGCGCTTGCTGTCATAGTAAACGTTTTTCCCGTATCAGTATTAGTTTCACTCGAGGAAGCATCGTTATTATCAGAAGTTGGCTTCTTATTCGATAACGTTACTAGGTTTTGTTCCTGCTTTGGCTCCTTTGCACCAATTGCAACAACTCGATTTTTACTTTCTTCAATAATTTCCTCATTGATAAGTTCTCTACTTACTTCTTTGCCATTTTCTTTAATAATTTCATAAACCTTTTTAACCTTACCGTCTTTTCCTTCCGACAAGACTCTTGTTTCACCTTGTGCTAAACTGCTGTCCTCTTTTTTTTCGGTTGAAAATGCCAGTTTTTCCATGACACTATCTTTTTCTTTTTCCACACGGACAACTGTAACGGTCATATTTTCCATAACCTTTTCATCTAATGCAGGCTTTACTTTGTCAGCGCTGTCTTTTGCATATTCTACCTTTGCTTTTTCCAGCAAGTCTGCCACCGTACCGCCTGTGGTCCAAATACGTTTTTCTTTCCCACCATCATTAATTGTAATCTGGAATGCCTGATTTACTGTTATATGCAATCCATCTTCAATGGCGTCGCCTTTGGTATAAGATACATCGTCTTGTTCTTGAAAAGAAAGTTTATTCTCTTTTAAAAATTCATCTATCGTAGCTGCCGTTGTATAATATTCTTTTTGTTCTCCGTCAATAGTCACGAACACTTGCTTTGCTTTGATGTAATTGATTTCCATTCCGTTTTTAATGGAATCATCTATGTTGTGGGATAAGTGATCATGCTCTCCGACGTTAATATCTAAATCAGCTAGTAATTCCCCTATGGTGTTTTTATGCGTTTTTACTGTTTTCTCTTTTCCGTCTTCTATGAATACGACTTCTGCTTTGGTCGCCTCAAATAAAGTGAATCCAGAAAGTAAAACAAGCGCTAAAACACCGACACACGAAATTACTAACTTTAATGTCGACGCCGGCATTAGCTTTGAAAACATTCGCATGCTTCAGCCTCCCTCTTAATGCATTTTGATTATAGTAACAGTTATATGCAAAGTCAAAGTAATTCCAATTACGTTTGTATTACATTTCGGTTACACGCGAAAAATAATCGCTTTTTATTTTTTCTGAAATCCCTTGTAACAATTGATACATATGGGATTAACCAGCTATTAAAAAGCTAAGAAAAAAAGAAGGAAAGCAATGAAGCAATCCTTCTTTTTTCCGTGTTTTTCCTATTTTTTCACAAATTGTTTTACTTTTATTACAACCCTCATATATTCAAACGAAAGAGAGAAATGGCATTTCTTGTCGTGGCTTCACTAATTTCTTCCAAAGTCATGCCCCTAAGTTCTGCTATTTTCTTTGCTACTAATTTTACATATGCTGGTTCATTTCTTTTTCCCCGATATGGATGTGGAGCTAAAAACGGTGCATCAGTTTCAATTAATAATCTGTCCAGAGGTACTTGAACAGCAACCTCTTTTGGTAGTGTAGCATTTTTAAATGTAACGGGTCCACCTAGAGAAATATAAAAGTTCATATCTAAACAGGTCTGTACATAATCAGCAGAATCATTATAGCAATGCATAATCCCCCCTACGGATGCTGCATCCTCTTCTTTAAGAACCTCAATAATATCTTCTGTTGCCTCCCGATTGTGAATAATGATCGGCATGTTCAGCTTTTTAGCTAAACGTATCTGTTTACGAAAAACTTCTATTTGTACATCTTTCGGTGACTTATCCCAATGATAATCTAGTCCCATTTCTCCAATAGCCACCACTTTAGGATGGGCGGAGAGCTCCTCTATCCACTCTAATTCACGATCTGTCATATCGATCGCATCAACCGGATGCCAACCGACTGCAGCATAAATGGTCTTATGTTGTTCAGCGATTTCTATCGCCAAAGGAATCGTCTCGCGATCAAAACCGACGACAACCATATATTTTACTCCTGCTGCAAGCGCTCGTTTAATCGTTTCATCACGGTCTTCAAAAAAATCTCTAGCATTTAAATGCACATGGGAATCAAATAACAATTTCTTCACTCCTTTAAGAGGTTGTTCAAAAAGCCCAATAAAATGACTCGACGAATTATTTCACACATTAAAATGTATAAAATTTTAAAATCCAATGTAGTGAAAATGTAACCTCTTGTTTATGGACCGTATTTTCCTCGCTTCTAACAGTATTTATAACCTGAACATCGTGAGAAAAACAGCTCTGACCCTGATTCGTTTGGATGGACTGTACAAGGAAAGCTTCTTGATTAAACATCGCGGCTTTTTTCAAGGACAAGAATAGCAAAAAGCTTCATCAACGATACATCATACGAAGAAAAAGCGGTTTTCTTTTTTCCCAGAAAAGACGTTACATTTTTAACCTTTGTTCCACTTCAAGGAGAAAAATACTCCTTGTATAAAAGTTTCATTGTCTCGTTAGAAGTTTCCAGTTTTTACCCAATAACCAAACGCCTGCTCTTTTATATCTAGTTTATACCCTCGAAACATAGTGAACCACGCTGGACAGGACGCAGCCGTATCAGCATTGTAAAACGTCGACAGTAATACTATAACTTTTCTCCGAACGCCTGAGATCATAGCCGACCTTGGTCCTTTTTAACCTCTTTTTTTGAACTGAACCACAAATTAGACGAAGCAGGATGGCATTTAGGAAAAGACCAAGCTTTATCCCGTATGTAAGGTGCCGTAAGACTCCGACTTCGAGCCTGAGTTGATACAAAGGGTCAAAGTGGGAGAAAACGGCATCTAAATGCCCGATTGGTTCATCTAACATTTCTTGGGAAAAGCATTCCAAGAAATGAAGTTTCACTTTATTAGCATTGGTCTTTTTTCACCTATATTATTTTACAACCGATCCATTTGGAAGAGATGATTCTACAGTAGCTAATACAAGCTTGCCTGCTTTATCTTCACCAGAAAGAATCATGCCTTCTGATTTTTCTCCACGTAATTTAACCGGCTTTAAGTTTGTTACACAAATAACTTTCTTTCCTACTAATTCAGCAGGCTGATAGTGTTTAGCAATACCTGAGACAACTTGACGTTTTTCATTACCTAAATCCAGTTGGAGTTTTAATAGCTTGTCTGCATTTTTTATAGGCTCTGCTTTTAATACTTCAGCAACACGCATATCTAATTTCATAAAATCATCAAACACTATTTCTTCTTTTGCCTCTGCTGATTTTTTTACCTGTTTTTTCGGTTCTTGAGTATTTTGCATCATCGCTTTAATTGCCTGTACTTCTTTTTCTACATCTAGCCGTGGAAAGATCGGCTTGCCTTTTTGTACCTTGACTCCTGCTTTAATTTGCCCTTCTTTATATAGGCTGTCCCATTGTTTCAGTTCTTCGTCCGTAATATTTAACTGACGGAAAATTTCCGCAGGCGCATCTGTAAGAAATGGCTGCAGCATAACAGCAATCTTACGTAAAAATTCAGCAAGATGAGCCATGACATTCCCTAGACGGTTCTGATTGGTCTCGTCTTTTGCTAATACCCAAGGCTCTGTTTCATCAATGTACTTATTTGTCCGGCTAATTAATTGCCAAATAGAAGCCAGCGCCACAGAGAATTGCATTGCTTCCATTGCTTGCTCTACTTTTTTCACTGTTTCTTTACCAAATGCTTCTAGAGCTGTATCAATATCTGTCTCAGAAGCTTGGTAAGCTGGCATTTCACCAGCAAAATATTTGTTAATCATCGCAACAGTACGATTAAGCAAATTGCCTAAATCATTCGCTAAATCATAATTAGTTCGTTCAACAAATCCCTCCGGTGTAAAAACTCCATCAGAGCCAAATGGCACTTCGCGCAGTAAATAATAACGAAGTGCATCTAAGCCATAACGATCGATCAACTTAACCGGATCGATGACATTGCCTTTTGATTTAGACATTTTTCCATCTTTCATTAAAATCCAGCCATGGGCAAATACCTTCTTCGGTAGAGGCAGATCTAAAGCCATTAGCATAATCGGCCAATAAATGGTATGAAATCTAACAATTTCCTTACTCATTAAATGAACATCAGCTGGCCAATATTTCTGAAATTTAGAATTATTGTCAGTACCATACCCTAAAGCAGTTATGTAGTTGGTCAATGCATCAATCCATACGTAAATAACATGCTTTGGATCTCCGGGTACTTTAATCCCCCAATCAAAGGTTGTTCTAGAAACTGCTAAGTCCTCTAATCCAGGTTTAATAAAATTATTTAACATTTCATTTTTGCGGCTTTCGGGCTGAATGAAATTTGGATTTTCGTCGTAGTATTGAATAAGCCGATCGACATATTTACTCATCTTAAAGAAATAAGATTCTTCTTTTACCTTCTCTACTGGACCTCCACAATCTGGACAATGTCCATCTTCTAATTGTCGCTCCGTAAAAAATGATTCACAAGACGTGCAATACCAGCCCTCATACTCGTCTAAGTAAATGTCACCTTGTTTAACAAGTTGATCAAAGATTTTGGCAACGATTTTTTTATGACGTTCTTCCGTTGTACGTATAAAATCATCATTTGTTATTTTTAATTTTTTCCATAATTTTTGAATACCGGCTACAATATTATCTACATATTCTTGTGGGGTAACCCCGCTTTCTGTAGCCTTCTTTTGAATCTTTTGTCCATGTTCGTCCGTCCCTGTCAAATACATGACATCAAACCCGCGCATCCGCTTATATCGTGCAACAGCATCTCCTGCTACTGTTGAATATGCATGACCAATATGCAATTTTCCACTAGGGTAATAAATCGGTGTCGTTATATAAAATGTTTTCTTATCGTGTACCATAACCCCTACCTCCTTGTACATCAACCTACATCCTTTTCTAAACTATTACTATTGTAGCTTTTCTCATGCTATTTGCCAAATAGTGTGTAGAAAAAATTTTCCGTAGAAATGAACAAAAGCTAAAAGCGCTCGATGCACCAACTAGACCTTCTAAACGAGATTAAAGTGAATCTTCATTTCTCGGAACGATTTTTTCCAATAAATGTTAAATGAACCAATCGGGCATCCTTCTCACCTAACGTATAAAGATAAATTGACCAGCACCATTAAAATTAAATCAAATTGGTATAGCCAAATTACAAAATACCGGGGGGTTAAAAAACATAGAGAATTGTATTTGCTAAAGTTTATAGAAACAAATAATTGACTTTCCCTTTGCTTAGACATTAGCATTTTTACAATACACAAATACAATACTAAAAATGGTAACCCTTGGAATAAAATCGTCGGGATTTTCGGCAAATATGCTCCATTAATTACCTTTTAGATTTCACCCGAAAGCGTTAGGAATGAATATGGTAAAAATTTGTCGAATAAACTTCCAATTTTTATACTATAATCATCGCGTTCTCTCCTTCACTAGTATTGACAAAGAACACCTGAAACAGACCTTAAATAAAGGGATATCGACCATGGTCAAATTATTTAATTTTCTGGTAAATAATTATTGACAGAAAAAAGAAACACTGGTATTCTATTGCATAGAAACCTGTCGAAATATGACGATTTTTCTAGTTACTAAATTTATTGGAGAACGCTGACACTTACAATAATAAGTATAGTCACGTTGTTCCTACCGTAGGGGGGAAAAGTAATTTGAAGTCCACCGGAATTGTCCGTAAAGTTGATGAACTTGGCCGTGTAGTAATCCCAATGGAACTTCGACGTACACTGGAGATCCAAGAAAAGGATGCTATGGAGATTTACGTTGAAAATGACAAAATTATTCTCAAAAAGTATAAGCCTAACATGACTTGTCACCTTACAGGAGAAGTATCTGATGATAACTTGTCCTTGGCAAACGGTAAACTAGTTCTCAGCCCAGAAGGTGCAAAACAATTAGTTAAAGAAATAGAATCGAGATTAAACAATTAATTGTACAAAGAAGTGTGCGCCCATTTCAGTCGCTTTGTACCTGTGCCTGTACCCGTATTTCTATACGCTAAAAAATAAAAAGTTTACAATTACAAAACTTTTTATTTTTCTAGATTGATCATGGCATCAAGGTTGATTTTCCCTTACATGGGCGCAAAAAAATACTATACTACCTTTACGTTATCAAAAAGGTCGGATGCATGCATATTGCACGTCAGACCTTTTTTTGCTGTCCATTTATCCCACATCTTACTGCCAATAAATGCCCCATTGATTCAAGAGCCTTTAGGTCATACCCTTGCAGTCTAACCATGAGTGGAGATGAAAGAAAATCCCCACTCATGGAAGTTTCACTTTATTCATTCATATGGTATTTCTGATATACTTCGCGTTTTGGCAGTTGCCTTTCTTTTGCTACAAGCTTAATAGCTTCCTTGCTAGACATACCGTTCGTTCTGCGATAATAGTCAATATGTTCTTCAATGCTCAAACGACTCCACCATAAACTATTTTGCTGAGAAGCTTGTAATGCGCCCTCCACTACGATACAGCATTCCCCTTTAATCTCATGATTGCTTACATATGTGAGCACTTCTTCCAATGTACCACGAAGATATTCTTCAAATCGCTTTGTTAATTCTCTTGCAAGCGTCGCTTTGCGATTCCCTAACACTTCTTGCAAGGCTTTTAAGGTGTCTTTTAAACGGTATGGCGATTCATAAAATAATAATGTCGCCTGTATCGAAGCTAATCGATCTAATTCAGCTTCTTTTTCCTTTTTCTTACGTGGTAAAAAACCATAAAAATAAAACTCTTTAGCTGAAAGACCGGAACCTACTAATGCACATAAAGCAGCATTTGCCCCTGGTAAAACTACGACAGAAATATCCTTGGCAACAGCTGCCCGAACCAATTCCTGACCTGGATCGGAAATAACCGGCATTCCGGCATCACTTACCAGTGCAATCGATTCTCCATTTTTCACTCTCATTATTAATTGATCTTCTCGGGCTAATTTATTATGTTCATGATAACTAATTAGCGGTGTAGCTATATCAAAATGCCGCAATAAATTTTTCGTGTTTCTCGTATCCTCAGCAGCAATCACAGACACCGATGTCAAAATAGATAATGCTCGGTAGGTAATATCCTCTAAATTACCAATCGGCGTAGGAACAACGTAAACCGCAGCTTCTTTTTGCTCAAAACTTTTCTGTAATTTCATAACTCACCACTTCTTTCAGTCTATCCCGAATAAGTTGTAATTTCCCTTTCCTTGTAAGCTGTTTAATTTCATATTCTTTTTTCATTGCCTGCACTTTAGTAGGAAATTGTTCTACATAAACAACCCGAAAAGGTCCTCTCCCGCGTGTATATTTTGCTCCCTTTCCTTCCTGATGCATTTTTAGTCGATGCTCTAAATTGTTTGTATAGCCTGTGTAAAGTGATCGGTCCTTACATAGTAAGATATATACGATATGTTTATGTTCCATAAATAATTTCCTTTGCTTCTTTTGTATAATCTCCAGCTTCATTATAAATATATAAAGGAGGCAATATCTTTAGATCAGCTTTACCATCTCTTGTACCTTCTATTAAGAGCATATTAGCTTCACGTCCTTGTTTTGAATAAACAAGCTGTAAGCGTTTAGGCTCCAGTTTGTATTTACGAAATAAGCTAATAATATCTACAAGTCTACCCGGTCTGTGCACCATAGATACTTTTCCACCAGGTCGAACATATAATTTACAGGCTTTAACCACATCTTCTAATGTACAATAAACCTCATGTCTAGCAATAGTAAGATACGGATTTTCATTATGTTCTGATTGCAGTGGTGTAGGAAAATATGGTGGGTTACAAGTAACTGCATCAAAGCTGCTTTGTCCAAGAATTGGCTGTAGTTTTTTTAGATCCTCATGTATCATGTCTATTTGTTCAGTTAAACGATTGAGCTTCACATTTCTTACAGCCATATCATATATTCTCTCTTGTAATTCCACACCAGTGATCTTTGCTTTCGTTTTTCTCGATAATAATAGCGGAATAACTCCATTTCCTGTACATAAATCAAGTATCTTTCCTCTTTTTATCGGTACATACGCAAAGTTAGCCAACAAAACAGCATCTAAAGAAAAAGAAAAAACCTCTGGGCTTTGAATTATTTTCATCCGTTCTTCTGCTAATAAATAATCTAACCGTTCGTTGTCATATATTTCAACCATATAAGTATCCTTTCTTTATTTTTTCTTGTACCAAAAATAAAGGAGAACTATTTATGATTATACTATTCCAGTTTTTTACAATGTAATAAAGGCTGCCCCAAAATGAAAGCAGCCATACACCCGTCCCCTGCAAAAAAACAGGGAAGCTTATTTTATTTTGTCTTATTAAGAAAATCCAAACAAAAAATACAATCTTCATTGCGCCGTGGACTGCCAAATTCCAGATTGCAAATATGAAAACCTTCTTCGTAAAGACGAGCCAAGTTATCATAACCTTCACCTGGGAAACTTTTCCCTTGCTCCTTTTTTCTGTCATGATTATCCATATCTTTACCACCAGAATTTGTATGTTGTAAATGACTGCGAAGATTATGATTTTCCATTACTAGCCGATGATTTTCTTCTAACAAATCACTTAGCTTTCCTTTTAAATCTCCTAATTGCTCATATAACTCCCCTATTTGCTTTTCCATATCAGAAACCTGATCAAAAATCTGCCTGTTCTTCTTCACGCTACTCACCCCGTTATTCTGTGGCCTGCGCTAAAATTCCTTCATCAATTAATTCATCTAAAGTATATTCGATCACACGTTCCTTTTCAGGGATTTCGATTTGGATGAGTTGTTCTAAGATGTTTAAGCCGACTACCTTACCGTTTCCAAACGGGGTATTTATCTTCTCCCCGATATCTGGTAGTTCACGCTTAGCCGTCTCATAATCGTCATTTTCATATTTTAAACAACACATTAGCCTGCCACATAGACCAGAAATTTTAGCCGGATTTAATGATAGATTTTGATCTTTTGCCATTTTAATAGACACAGGTTCAAAATCTCCCAAAAAGGTAGAACAACACAGCATTCTGCCACAAGGCCCAATTCCACCTAGCATTTTTGCTTCATCACGCACACCAATTTGCCTTAATTCAATGCGCGTTTTAAACATGGCTGCAAGATCTTTTACTAAGTTTCTAAAATCCACTCTGCCGTCAGCTGTAAAATAAAAAATAATTTTATTACGGTCAAATGTATATTCTACTTCTACTAAATTCATTTCTAATCCATGTTCTTTTATTTTTTCTGTACAGGCAAGAAGGGCACTCTGTGACCTTTCTTGATTTTCGATAACTGCTAATTTATCTTTTTCCGTAGCAATACGAATTACCTTCTTTAAAGGTAAAACAACATCCTCTTCATCGACCTGTTTATTGGTAAGAACGACTTTGCCGAATTCGATTCCGCGAATCGTCTCTACGATAACATAATTATCTAAGGAAATCGTCTCTCCCCCTGGATCAAAATAATATATTTTACCCGCTTTTTTGAAGCGGACGCCAATTACTTCTATCATTCCCTATCACCTCTGCATTTGAAGTGTAAGCTGTTCCATCACTAAGGTCGGATGGACATTCTGCTTCAATTTTCGCTTTGCTTGTAAAACAGCCTGTAACATCGCAAGTAATTTTTCTTGCGAGAAAAGCCGAGCTGCTTTTTCTAGCAATTCATCAGAAGGGGCGAAAAACACCATCCCAGCTTCATGTTCTATATGGTAATAAAGAATATCTTTTATGGCAAAAAGCAAAAGATCCAACCCTTCTTCCTGCTCATTTCTCTCTTTGAAATGAGTCACCCAATACTGATGAATAAATAGGTATACATCTTCAGGATTGGTTAAAAGTACTTCTACTAATTGTATCACTAACCTTCTTGCTATGGCAAACGACTCATCATGACTTTTAGCAAGTGCCTCATCGAAATTATTCGTTAACGTACTCATTAACACCGCTGTACGTTGATCTAGCCCTTCTTTAACAAGCTGATTTTGAAATTCACCGGGATGTAGCGGTCGTAAATCAATTACCTGGCATCGGGAGCGAATCGTAGGAAGAATTGCCTGGCTGTTGTCGGTCAGCATAATTGCTGTAGTTTGTCTACTTGGCTCTTCCAGAAATTTCAAAATTCGGTTTGCCGCATTTACGGTCAATGTATCGGCACCTTTAATAATATATACCTTGCGATTGGATTCTAATCCAGAATACGTAAATTCTTTCTGCAAATTGCGAATTTGCTCTATTTTTATCGACTGACCATCCGGTTCAATCCAGTGCACATCCGGATGATTCCCAGAATCAATGCGTTTACATGCATTGCAATGGAGACATGGATCTGACACTGAATTATTTTCACAAAACAGCCCTTTCGCTATAAGTAAAGCAATGGCTTCTTTACCAGTACCTCGCTCACCTTGGAGTAAATACGCATGAGAAATTCGGTCTTTTTTTATACTATTTAAAATAATTCTACTTGCTAAGGGTTGAATTTTGGCAACCTC
Source organism: Virgibacillus proomii (assembly GCF_900162615.1). Taxonomy (NCBI): domain Bacteria; kingdom Bacillati; phylum Bacillota; class Bacilli; order Caryophanales; family Bacillaceae; genus Virgibacillus; species Virgibacillus proomii. The sequence goes on from NZ_FUFN01000007.1 coordinate 60,167, forward strand.
TGACCATGTTTCCATAAGTATCTCCTTCATTTGCTGTTTGAACATACTTGTTTCATAGTACTTTGTTTTCTATTAGGGATGAGCCTTACCAAGCTTTTATGGTGAAAGCTATCGTTTTCCTTATACTATAAATCCTAAAACTTTCCTATACTGTAATAAAAAATGCTCTTCGCTAATAATTCACGTCAACTATTGTCTTCGATTTGATGTTTATTTTTATACAAATCACTTCTCGATTTACCTTGCTACTTTAAAAACAGAACTATCGATCAAGCATATTTAGCTGAACAAAAACCAAGCGTCACGTAAAGGAGCATCCGTTTACCGTTTGGTTACTTTTACGTATATAAATTTACTAATAAGCCTTTTATTTCACCAATTAAACCGAGTAAATCTACCGCTTTCTTTTCCTGATTCATGATTTCTTCTGTTAACTGAATAAGCTTTTCATCAATTTCCTTTACAATAGCTAGCTGGCGATTAGCTCGTTCCATACCAAAGCTGGTTGATTGTTGTAAGCTCAATCCATTGTAAACTGTTTCCTGCAAAAATCCTTTGATAAGCCGTTTAAACTTAGCCAAATCCCGACACGTACGAAATCGAGCAAGCTTGTCCCCCTGAAGCGAGATATTCTTAACCAATACTTGCAATTCCTGCTGTTTCAAATGAAGAGTCTGGGACTGAAGCGTTTTTTGAAAAGAACGTGCAGCCTCCCCATTTGTACGGGCATAATTTGTTTCTGGTTGTGTTCTTAATTCCTGACTTATTTTCATCTGCTCAGCCCCTTTTTAACTTCATTAAAATTGAAAGAACGCCTCAATTGGTAAAATAAATACCGTTGCCCCGCCTACCTCAACCTTTACCGGCCTTGGAATATATGAATCGGCATTTCCACCCATTGGAGAAATTGGTGCAACCATTTGCTCGCGCTGTGAGCAATTATCTTTGATGATTTTTAATGCATTATCCACATAATCATCCTCACAGCCAATCATCAATGTCGTATTGCCTTCTTTTAAAAATCCTCCTGTAGTAGCCAGCTTGGTCGTTTTAAAATTTTCTTGTCCCAAGGCATCTATCAGTCGATTCGAATCTTTATCCTGAACCACTGCGATAAGTAATTTCATTCTTTGCCAGCTCCCTTTTATTTTAATAAAGATAGGATATGATCAAAAGCTTCCTGCTCCACGATTTCTAATGATTGACTTGCATCAATGGTTTGAATTCGTTCAGGAAAGCTTTCTGCAAGTATATGATACGCTTTATAAACTTGTTCATGAAATTCAAGATTTTCAAGATCTAAGCGGTTTTGTTCTCTATCTTTATTTGCCGCAATTCTTGCCAATCCTTTTTCCGGCTCTATATCAAAAAATAATGTTAAATCTGGCATACAATCGCCAACCGCAAATTGGTTAATTTTTAATACCTCGTCCATTCCAAGGCCTCTTGCATAGCCTTGATAAACGAGACTGCTGTCTACAAACCGGTCACAAAGCACGATTTTCCCTTGCTTTAATGCCGGTACTACTTTTTCAGCAAGATGTTGACTCCTTGCTGCTGCATATAATAGAGCTTCTGTGTGCTCTTCCATTTCTGTATGAAGCGGATCTAAAATAATCGTTCTAATCTTTTCTGCTATTTTAATTCCACCCGGCTCACGAGTTACGAGGACATCATAGCCCTTATCCCTTAATCTATCACTAACTAATTGAAGGACTGTCGTTTTCCCTGCACCCTCGCCACCTTCAAATGTTATAAAATATCCGCTCACTTTGTTTCTTCTCCTTCTTCCGTTCCTGTAAAAACTTGAATCAGATTTGGGGAACGCTGTTGCATTCGAACCCCCATTTTACGCAGTTTATGGATCATTTCGACATGTGCGGTCGTAATTTCCTCCCCCTTTAGAATGAAAGCAATTCCTGGCGGGTAAGGAATAACTGCTTCAGCCGCAATATATCCGACAGCATCTTTTAAAGACAAGTATTTCGTAGGTTGCCGATTCATCGTTTGGTACGATAATGCGAGCTCCTGAATACTTACAGGAAAAAAATATTTTGTTTCTATTGTATCATGTCTCGCAACATTTTTTAATTGTTCAACAATGGTTTGTACTGCTTTTTTCAAGCGATGAAGACTTAAAAAAGGAGCCAATCCATGAACAAATAAAATCTGCTTCTCTGTCACTAACTCCGGAAAAATCTGTTGCTCCTCAAATAAATGAGCAACTTGCTTCGCAGCAACTCCGTCCTCCATCTGGATCGTAATTTTTAAAGGATCATCACTTGGTAGTAATCGCCAATATCTCGAGTCAGAAATTACCGCTTTTACCTTCTGGGTACTTTCCAATACTTTATTGATCATTTCCTCGGTAAAATTAGCTAAAAAAGCCCGAGCAATATCCAATGAAGCCATAAGCGGATAGGAAGGACTGCTTGACTGAAGCATTTGTAAATAATGCGCAATCCGCTTAGGTAAAACTCGCTCCGAATTACAATGTAAATAAGAGCTCATCGTCATTGCCGGAGCCATCTTATGTGCAGATTGGACGACTACATCTGCTCCTAACCTCAGAGCAGATGGTGGAAAAGGATCTCCCAATGAAAAATGCACTCCATGCGCTTCATCCACTAGAACAGGTATATAAAAAGAATGAGCCAGTTCAATCATTGCTTGTAAATCATATGTATTTCCAAAATAATCTGGATACGTCAATATAATCGCTTTTGCATTTGGGTAACGTTTGATCGCCTGCTCTAATACATCGATAGAGGGATTGGTAAATCGCTTTAAACATTCATCATAAACTGGTGCAATAAATACTGGCTTCGCTCCACTTAATTCCAAGCCATTCATCACCGATTTATGGCAATTCCGTTGAACAATAACTGTATCTCCTTCTCTGCATGCAGCCAATATCATCGCTATATTTCCAACTGTACTGCCTCCCACTAGAAAAAATGTCTGCTTTGTTTGAAAAAAATCCATTGCTAGCTGTTCTGCTAAAGCAATAATACCTTCAGGAGCATGCAAGTCATCTAAGCCCGTTAACTCAGTCATATCTATGTTTAAAATCGAATCAAAAATTGCTTTTGCTTCATCCAGAAACACGTCACCATTTTTATGCCCGGGTACATGAAAAGATATTGGTTGTTGTGATTGAAATTGTTGCAATGCATGAAATAATGGTAATTGTTGTTGATTCATATGTATCACCTTGTAAATAAATTCAAGCAAATAGTTTTATATAGCTTACCACATCTGTCTTTTTTTATCATTTCTTGCTTAAATAATGCTAGAATTACAGCAACTAGTCTAAAGATAGGTTAACTAGGCGATTTGCTAGTGGTGCTTACTTTTAAACAAATCCGCTCCTGCATTCCTGGGACATAACTAAAACAGTTGATTAAAAAACGAACAATAAATCGTCCTTGTACTATAGGAAAGTATAAAATTTTAGGGTTTGGGTTTATAGTATAAGAAAAACTATGGCTTTCGCTAAAGACTTTGCGACAAGCCAAGTTTTTCTAAACACAAACAAACCGAACATTATAAATGAATTGTTCGGTTTTTGCTATTTAGTATTTGCTTATGTCCCAGCTTCTTTAAACTAGGAATATAGCTTCGGTTTAGAGATATTTTTTAGTTTACGTAAATAATAGTTATACTTTTCTTCTCTCGGCTCCGTATGGATCATATTATGCTCACATTCACAACAAATAAATAATGTGTAGAGATGAATTCCATCCTTCTTTTCCTCTTCACAAATACCACAACGCTCATAGATAGTACGCTGCTTCATGTCCCCACCTCCATATCCATTAGCATCTCCTAATCTAACGGATTTTATACAGAAAATCTTTGAAACTTTTAGAGGTTGTTGAAGAATTTTAGCAGCAAATGCATCGAATGTTAGAAGCACCAAAGTTAAGACGGCGTATAGAATTGTATATGTAGCTAAGCAATTGTCTGCCTAAAGGCTTGACGCAACTTATTTTTTAGATTATCTGTAGAAATTGTGAGCATTATATGCAACCTCCAGCTGAGATTAAGAAACTATACCTTAAGCCTCTCTTTTGATTAAACATGCTGTTTACAAAGCAGCTTGTCTTATGGAAGAATAAACAAATGAATCGCGGATAACGAAGCAAGCCCAAATATACCCAGAAATCCGGCAATGACCGCTGTAAACAAATTAATAGGAATATGTAATCCAATTGCTCCTCCAAAAACATTGATAAAAAATAAAAATAAAATTCCTATTCCCAATTTTACCGTCGTCTGTCCAATGATACGCATAAACTTAATCGGGGTGCCGACTAACAGTAACAGTATAATTAACCCTACCATAATGGAAATAACTAATGTTGAACTCAAAACTCATCAACCTTCTTTCTTGTCTCTTTTCTACTATATATGCATGTGTACAAGAAAAAAGAACTGGATCCTCTCTAGTTATTTTTACAAGCTTATCTTTAAAAGGATGTTCAAAAGGCTGGTAAAATGAACATATTGGATGACTTCCTGACGTTAGAACGGATGACATTTAAAAATTAAATTAATCCTGCTTGTCCTCTTAACCACCTTTTTACGTAAATAGTTTTAATCCACGGGGGTTCTCTTCCTACATGTATATTAGACTTTAATCAAATGTATTTTTAGTTGAAAAACCAAAAGACAAGGCGAGAGTTGCCTTGTCTTTACTCTATATTTTTATATAAAAATAATCGGTGTTAGCTAGTATAGAGCTCACCTTATCTAGTTAATTTATTGTTAATGAAAATCTGCACGCAGTCTCCGATGTCTTGCTTCTCGGAGCAAATAAAGATATTTTGCACGAGAAATTGCTTCCCAATAATGTCCATCCAATGTTGGCTCGACACTTATGGATACGATGGATTGCATATGCTTCCATTCTCTTTCCAGAATTCTAATCGTGTCTAGTAATTCCTCGTCAACATCTTTTTTCTTCATTTTTTTTGCCATGTATTCACCTAATTCCTACAGATCTCTTCTACCTTCTAATGCCTTCGATAGAGTAACTTCATCTGCATATTCCAAATCCCCGCCAACTGGTAAACCGTGCGCAATTCTAGTTGTCCGAATCCCTGACGGCTTAACAAGACGAGAAATATACATCGCTGTTGCTTCCCCTTCAATATTTGGATTAGTAGCTAAAATTAATTCCTCTACTTCCTCATCTTTTAGACGCTGAATTAAAGCAGGAAAATTAATATCCTCTGGTCCAATACCATCCATTGGCGAAATAGCGCCATGCAACACATGGTATTTCCCCCGGTATTCTTTCATCTTCTCCATTGCAATAACATCTTTAGGATCTTGAACAACACAAATAATAGATTGATCTCTCGTTGGATCCTGACAAATAGAGCAAGGATCCTGATCCGTAATATGTCCACAAATAGAGCAATGGGTGAGTTCCCGCTTCGCATTTACTAGCGAATTAGCAAAATCTAAAACATCATCCTCTTGCATATTAATTACGAAAAATGCCAGCCGGACCGCTGTTTTAGGTCCGATACCTGGCAATTTAGTAAAACTATCAACCAGTTTAGATATTGGCTCTGGATAATACATGTATGTGCCTCCTAGAACATTCCAGGCATATTTAACCCTTTCGTGAATTGTCCCATAGTTTCATTTGTTTTATCATCAATTTGTTTTAATACATCATTTGTTGCTGCTAAAATTAAATCTTGCAGCATTTCCGCATCATCAGGATCGATAACTTCTTCCTTAATTTCTACATCTGTTATTTCCTTTTTTCCATTTGCAGTTACCGTCACCATACCTCCACCAGCAGACGCCTGGAATGTCATTTCATGTAGCTCGTCTTGTGCTTTAAGCATTTTTCTTTGCATTTTCTGCATTTGTTTCATCATATTATTCATATTTCCCTTCATGGAAAATACCTCCTTTTTATTGTTTAGGAAATTATATCCGTTCTACAATGTGGATATTTTTTTGATATTAGCTTTATCTAACTTATGCGCTCGAACGCCTGTGCCTTTGTTCCTTGTTTTAATCATGTATTTCCAATATATTATCACCAAACAGTTTTTTTGCTTCCTCCACAAGTGGATCGTTGTCTTCTTCATGATTAGATGGTGATGACTTTTCTTGTTTTGTTACATATTCATTTCGCAAATTTTGCCAATCCTTTTCGGGAATTGGAATGATCGTCAATGGCTTTCCCAGTATCGTCGCTAATACAGACTCTATCATTTCTCGATTATCTAAAAACAGCGAACAATGAATTTCATATTTAAATGCAACTACAAGTGCTTCATTCGATGCAGCTGCAGGCTTACTATCCTGAATGGTTGCATGTGCTGGTGCACTAGCTTTTTTTAGATTTGCCAAAAATGTTGCCCAATGGGTATGAACATGCTTTAATGCTGATTTTTCCGCTTGCTCAAGAACATGTCGAATCCGTTCAAAAGGAATTTTATAACTGTTTTTTGCAGATCTATTAGGCGCTCTTCTAGTTTGATGCTGTGGAGCAGGCTGTGCACTAACAACAGGGTTCTCCTTAAGCAGTTTTAATTCCTTTTCCAGCTGTCCAAGTTGTGATGTGAGACTGGCGATAGTATCAGAATTTGCCAACGGATCTTCGCCAGCCTGTTCGTTTGTACTGCTAGCAATGGATAAAATAGCTATTTCAATATATACTTTTGGGCTATTGGTCCACTTTATTTCCTGCTGACACTGATTTAACTGTGACATTGCTTCTTGCATCCAGTTACTTGAAATAGTTTTCGCCAACGTTTGAAACTGTTCATCTACCCGGGCTCTTTCCAACAAGCCTTCCAAATCTGGAGCACTCTTGTAAAGTAACAAATCACGCAGAAAATAAATCATATCATACACGAACCGAGCTGGATCTTTTCCCTTTTGAATCAAGTCATTAAGCTGTATCAATGCCTGATGTACATCTTTCTCATACATGCAGCGAATAATATTGGTTAATGCATGTTGTGATACGCCGCCAGTAACAGCTAAAACATCCTCCAATTCTACCGATTCATTACTATAGGATATAGCCTGATCGAGAATACTTAAAGCATCACGCATGCCACCCTCAGCAGTCAATGCAATTGTATCTAAAGCTTCTTTTGAAACCGTTATGCCTTCAGCCTCTACGATCGTTTGCATCCGCTTGACCATCGACGAGTTAGAGATAGGCTTAAAATCAAATCGCTGACACCTTGATAAAATGGTTAATGGAATCTTGTGCGGCTCTGTTGTTGCTAAGATAAATACAACATGACCCGGCGGCTCCTCCAGCGTTTTCAGCAGTGCATTAAACGCATTTACCGATATCATGTGTACCTCATCAATGATGTATACTTTATAAGGAACCTCACTAGAAGCATATTTGACATTATCCCTTATTTCGCGTATATCCTCTACACTTGTATTTGAAGCGGCATCAATTTCAATCACGTCTGCAACCGAACCATTTTGAATTCCTTTACATGCGGCACATTGATTACAAGGTTCTTTAACAGGGGAACGTTCGCAGTTGATCGTTTTAGCAAAAATCTTCGCAGCACTTGTTTTTCCCGTCCCTCTCGGACCAGAGAATAAATAAGCATGCGAAAACTTTTCCTGAACGATCGCATTTTGTAATGTTCGGGTAATATGTTCCTGTCCAACCACATCGGCAAAAACCGTTGGACGCCAAACGCGATATAAAGCCTGATAGCTCATGGTATGATTCTCCTTTAAAATCTCCCTCTAATTATACTCTATTTAAGGGGTGAATGTGAACCATAGCGATACACAAATAATAAAAAATCAAGTAAAGCCGAGGCGCAGAAAAATTGTTGACTTCTAAACAAAAGCTAGAAGCGTTCGGTTAATGAGTATAAATGAAGAGCTCTGGGTAAAACAGAAGAATAAGAAGAAGACTAATCGCTCTTTGCATGAACTAGACGTTCTACTTTTTTGAAAGCGGTCGTTTTTCTTATACAATAAAGTGAAACTTCATTCAGTAGGAGTTTTCTTCCATCTCCTACTGAATGTTAGTACCTCAGGGGGTATGACCTAAAGGCCCTTGAACCAATCGGGCATTTAGGTGCCGTTTTCTCCATTTTGACCCTTGTATCAACTCAGATTTTGAAGCAGGAGTCTTACGGCACCTTACATGCGGGATAAAGCCTAACGTTTTTTAGTGTAAAAAATTATTTACCAAGTAGAGTAGATAGCTTTCCCTAAACCGTTAAAAAACAAATGAGAAGAAAAACCATAACATTTATATAGTTTTTCAGCATTACCTGCTGCTATTTTAGAATTTTTCTTTTATAATTAACCTTATCAGGTTTGTTTAACGAAAAATGAATCTGATGTAAATTTAGTGGATGGGCATGTGAAAGATAATATTAGAAAAACTTGACTTCTCGCCAAGTCTTTAGCGAAAGCTGTAGTTTTTCTTATACGATAAAGTGAAACTTCATTCAGTAGGAGTTTTCTTCCATTTCCTACTGAATGTTAGTACCTCAGGGGGTATGACCTAAAGGCCCTTAAACGAATCGGGCATTTAGGTGCCGTTTTCTCCCATTTAGACCTTTTGTATCAACTCAAGATTTTGAAGTGGGAGTCTTACGGCACCTTACATGCGGGATAAACCCTAAAATTTTATACTTTCCTATAGTACGAGGAAATAGTTGATGCATATTACTGAACTTTTCAACATCCTCTTAAAATGATCAAACTAAGATAAGGAGTTTGCTTATGAGTCTTTTAGAAGATATTCTAACGCATAATCAAGATTTTGTAGAAAAGAAAAAATATGAAAACTACCAAAGCAGTAAGTTTCCCAACAAACACGTACTTATCCTATCTTGTATGGATACGCGACTTGTCGAGCTTTTGCCCAAGGCAATGAATATAGCCAATGGCGATGCCAAAATTCTTAAAACAGCTGGTGCACTTGTCTCTCACCCATTTGGTAGTATTATGCGCAGTATTTTAGTAGGGGTTTATGAGCTAGAAGTAGATGAAATCTGTGTCGTTGGACACCATGATTGTGGAATGGCAAGTGTTAAAGCAGCACAAACATTAGAAAAAATAAAGCAACGGGGGATTCGTCAGGAAACGTTAGACACCCTGCAATATTCCGGAGTCGATTTTAACCGATTTTTTAAAAGCTTTGATCGGGTAGAAGATAGTGTGAAGCATAGTGTCTCCACGATCCGTAATCACCCGCTGATGCCAGATACAGTACCGGTTCACGGTCTTGTGATGGATCCCAATACAGGGAAGCTAGATCTTATTGTAGACGGGTATCAAAAATAAAAAAGTACGAGGCTGAGACAAAACCCCACTAAATTAAAAAAATAAGCGTGGTACCCACCATCATAAAATGGTGAAGGTACCACGCTTATTTTTTGTTTAATATTCTTTTTAAAGTAAACAAAAAGGACACCATCTGATAAAATTAAAGTACCTACACAATAACTATCGGAGGTGTCCTTATGTTTAAACATTATACCATGAATCAAGTCATTTTACCGCTAGATTTAGAAATAAAATTACAAGAAAATGATATCGCCTATGCCGTGAATGATATAGTAGAACAAATTCCAGATGAAGCATTTGCTGATTTCTTACATGAAACGGGTTGTCCTGCTTATCATCCACGAATGATGATGAAGATTATTTTGACCTACACGCAATCTGTTTTTTCCGGTAGGAAGATTGAAGCGTTACTCAAAGATAGTGTGCGTATGATGTGGTTAGCGCAAGGATATGAACCTAGTTATCGCACCATCAATCGTTTTCGTGTGAATGAAGAAAAGAACTATTACGCCAGTGTTTCGTACAGTTTCGCTGTCAGCTCGTTCACGAAAAACTTATTGAAGAAGAAGCGATTTTTATTGATGGAACCAAAATAGAAGCGAATGCCAATAAGTTTACGTTTGTATGACGTAAAACGGTTGAAAAATATAGTGCTAATTTGGTAGAAAAATCCAACCAAATATATGATGAAACAGAAGGACAATTTGCGCTCTCATTTCCAAATCCGACAGATACACGCACGTTCGTTCTATATAAAATCGAGAAAAGTTTCTTTGAGTTACCTAACTATATCGTCGCTGATGCAGGCTATGGAAGTGAACAAAACTACGAAGATGTCATCGAGAATCGAAAACGTATCCCGCTGATTACGTATAACCAATATCGAAAAGAGAAGAAAAAGAAATACAAGAATGACGCTTTTAACGTAGCGAATTGGGAATATCATGAAGAAAACGATTCGGTTACCTGCCCAAATAATAAACAATTAACATTCCGATACCTATCTCATCGAACAGATAAATACGGATTTACACGAACATTTAAAGTTTATGAATGTGAAGACTGTTTCGATTGCCCGTTTCGTTCCTTATGTACAAAAGCGAAAGAAGGAAATCATCGAAAAGTTTATTATAACGAAAAATGGGAACAACAAAAAGAATATGTAAGACAACAGCTTTCGAATAAAGAAACTGGAGAAATCTACGGAAAACGCAAAATTGATGTAGAGCCAGTCTACGGATATTTGAAGGCTAATTTGCGTTTCACTCGTTTGTTCGGTCAGGGGCAAAGAGAAAGTAGAAAATGAATTAGGTTTTGCATTCATGGCGGTGAACTTGAGGAAGTATATCGCTATGAACAGAAGCCAAACAATTGGTATGGAAATAATCCCAAAAAATGGTTCCAATCATCAAAAACCGATGATTGGAACCATTTTTATTTATTTTCGGCTAGTTTTGTCCCAGCCTCTTTGCTATTTCGTATTTGCTCATGTCCCAGCCCTATTGCTTACTCCGATTAATTTAATTGTAAATTTAATATAAAGAGTACTTACATATCTGGGTTGTCCTCAGATCTCTGGAACAGGCAACTTTTCTAATTTCGCACCTATATTTTAAACCTACATTTTAATGGCGACCTACATGGATACTGTTAAACGAGTGGCAGCTCCATTATCAATTAAAAAACGCTCTAGCCAATTTGACAAGAGCGTGTTTATCCTATATGTATACCGTGCACCCATCGTCGATACGGTGACCCTATGCGTTACTCAAGTTCATGACTCGGCTTAGGCTATCCTGCGGCACACAGAAATGACCACTTACTGCTGCTTCCTCCCGGACCTGACAGGGTTCGTGGGTTTCTATTGCGCAGGACCTAAACGTCAACACCAATTCCTTGAGGCAGACCATAAAATCATCGTACCTCGGATGGGAATTCAGCCTCGCTATAGCGGATTGCGAGTACAGGGCACCGCTACCTCCCCGCTTAGCACGGCACTAATCATTATAACGATAAAAAAGAGAAAATGCAATAGAAGATCATGGAAAGAATTCGGACTAATTACTAAAAATATCGCACATCTTTTAAACACAAAATATTTTCCTTGGAAATGGATTCGTATGCTTTGTCTTCTATTATCAGCTTTTATTTGGTAGACACTATACAAAAAAGTTTGGCAAAGGCAAAGTAAAAAAAGGAAACTATAAAATCGAAGTAATAAAGACAAAAAAAGGCGGTTATGGTGATAGAGTAAAAGGCAAAGGTAAGATTATCCAATAAAAAAGAAGACTGGATATGGGCTATTTACCAATAAATCTAGTTCCTTTTAAAACAATGATGGAACTATTTAACCATGACTTATCTGTGTATATTATTGCCAGTAATTTATTAGGAAATATTATTTTAACTTTACCTATAGGGGTATTTATTGTTTACAAATGGAAACAGATAAAATTCTTACATCTACTATGTATTGCTTTAGCTGTTCCTATCCTGATTGAATCGATTCAATGTATTCTTTATTACATTGGATATGGAAGCAGATCCATTGATATAGATGATGTTATATTAAATATGACGGGAATACTCATTGGCTATTACCTATCACGATGGACATTCCATCTATATCAAATGAAGAAAGATTCTAAGCAGTCAATTAACTCCACTTTGAAAGAAAGAGGTTAACCTTTCTTCTATTATTTAATAAATAAATACTTGATATCCGTCTAAAGTTATGGCTACCTCCTTCTTGATCAAGAAGGAGGTAGCCATAAAACGATCTATTAAAAAATTAGAAGGAAGAGGAATACGAAAATCAGCAGTACTGATATTCACATCTGGTAAATTCCCCTTCTTCCGCCTTTATCCTAACTAGCTTCCCTGCTTTTTCCGTTGCCTAAGATCTTTAAAAAAGTCCTTCAACAATTTAGCACATTCTATTTCCATTACTCCTGCTGTTACTTCTGCTTGATGATTAAATCGATCATCATCGAGCAAATTGAACAGTGTCCCCGCACAGCCTGCCTTTGGATCTTTTGCCCCATAGACGACCCGTTTTATACGTGACTGGACAATAGCACCTGCACACATTGGGCATGGCTCTAATGTTACATATAACGTGCAATCTTCTAAACGCCAACTACCAATCTTTTGATTCGCCTGTTGGATGGCGAGCAATTCCGCATGTGCTAACGTGCTTTGGGAAGTCTCCCGAAGATTATAGGCTCTAGCAATGATTTCATTTTTATATACAATGATAGCTCCGATAGGAACTTCATTTTTTTCAGCAGCTTTTTTTGCCTCTTGAATGGCGGTCTGCATCATTTTTTCATCAAACAATTTCATCACAACATTTCATTCGTAGTTTGAAAAATAGAGATTAGGAAATAATTATTAAGAGAACGAAGTATATTTCCCTTATGAATATAATCATTTTTTAATACTAATGAGAGCAAGCAAATCTTTAAAACAACTATTGCTAAGCTGTCACGCATATTTAAAACATAAAAATTCTTTCAGCATTAAAATTATGCTAATGTTGATCGAACAAAAAATGACAGATGGGTGATGTATCTTGCTATAGCATCAGTTGAACCTTGGAACATAGACTTTAGATCCTTAATGGTATGTTACTAGCATATACATTCTAACGAACTATCATACTAGAAACGATAGGATGTTAAGTACTTGTTCAATAAAGAATGTACAACGAATAGATTGTGTAAGACGAGGCTATTTCGACGAGCGTAATCCTTAGAGCAGCCACTCAGCAGACGTTGGAGTCTTTGGCACAGATGATTGCTACTAGCAATATATTTGTACATCCCATTTGCCGTTTCTTCCCTAAATTTTTTACTCACTACTCAACGAATCGATGTATTATTCTAAGCTAAGAAAGGAGCAAGCGAATTGGATTCATCATTAAACCGCACTGCAGTTCTGTTTGTAGATATTATGAATGATTTTAACTTTAATGGTGGGGATAAATTATTAGCTAATACAAAGGAAATACTTCCCCATCTTATTTCTCTAAGAACCTTTGCCATAGAAAATCTGTTGCCTATCATTTATGTTAATGACCATTATGGCATTTGGCAAGCTAACTTTCAAAAAATTATTGATCATTGTTATAACGACCAAAATAAAGAAATTATCACATCCATGCAACCGAGTAATCATGACTTTTTTTTAATTAAACCACAGCACTCTGCTTTTTTTCAAACTCCTTTACAATCCTTGTTATCCGAATTAGGAAAGGATCATCTAATAATGGCTGGAATTGCTGGCGATATTTGTATTTTATTTACAGCGAAAGATGCCTATATGTATGGCTATCATATGCATATACCGAAAAACTGTATAGCTTCTGAAGAAAAAGACAGTAATGATTACGCCTTATATTTATTCCATTCTGTGATGAAAGCAGATATTAAACCAATATAATTAGCATATCCACCCTCTTCTTTTCATAAATTGAAAGTAGCATATTTTATGAAAGGAGGAGACTTTTTTGCAAATACATGTAGTAAAACCAGGAGACTCATTGTATACAATTGCAACTACATATAATACAACTACACAAGCATTGACTGATGCAAATGAGCTTGATGCTCCGGATAAACTTGTCGTCGGTCAAGCCTTAGTAATCCCTATCATCGGTCAATATTACTTTACTCAACCTGGAGATAGTTTATTTTCGGTTGCTCAAAAGTTCGGTATCTCTTATCAAGAGCTGGCTCGAGTTAACGCGATTCCCCCGGGTAATATTATTCCGGTTGGCTTTCGGCTTTATATCCCCCCGACTCCAAAGCGACCAATAACAACTAATGCATATGTCGAACCGACGGGAAGTACCGTTTCGGATACATTAGAAAATTCAACTGCTAAAGCAGCTCCATATCTAACATACCTTGGAATTTTCAGCTTTCGCGCTGGACGAGATGGGAGCTTGACACCTCCACCTTTAAACGGCTTAGCTGAAATTGCTGAGCGAAATCGGACAGCTAAAATGCTCGTTGTAACAAACCTCGAAGGCGGACAATTCAGTGCAGAGCTAGGACATATTATTCTTACCGTACAAAGTGTGCAAAATACGTTATTAGATAATATTATTAATACAGCAACTTCTGGCGGATACAAAGATGTGCACTTTGATTTCGAATTTTTACCTAGTAATGATCGCGAAGCATACAATACTTTTTTACGAAAAGCCAAACAACGTCTGTCCCAAGCAGGGCTATTAATGTCAACCGCTTTAGCACCAAAAACAAGTGCCGCCCAGACCGGGCAATGGTATGAAGCACATGATTACGCGGTTCACGGAGAAGTTGCTGATTTTGTTGTATTAATGACTTATGAGTGGGGATATAGTTACGGACCACCATTAGCGGTATCACCCATTGATGAAGTCCGAAAAGTAGTTGATTATGCACTTACTGTAATACCTGCTAATAAAATTTTATTAGGGCAAAATTTATATGGTTATGATTGGACATTGCCTTATGTAGCTGATGAAGGAAGGCCTGCTCAAGCAATAAGTCCACAACGTGCGATTCAAATTGCAAGAGAAAATAATGCAGAGATTAGGTTTGATCAAGGAGCACAAGCGCCATTTTTTATTTATACAGATGCACAAGGGACGCGGCATGAGGTATGGTTTGAAGATGCACGATCTATTCAAGCCAAGTTTGATTTAATTAAAGAATTAAACCTATTAGGAATATCTTATTGGAAGCTCGGCTTAGCATTTCCACAAAATTGGCTTCTTTTACAGGACCAATTTACAATTACCAAGGTAGAATAATAGCATTCTTTCCTATTACATGGCACGTTCTTTTAGAAAGCGTTTCATAAAGAACCCCCTAACTTTTTTAGCTTAGGGGGCTCTCCGTCATTATTTTAACACATTTAACGCTTCACGATTAAACGCTGGGATATCATCTGGTTGTCGGCTTGTAACTAATTGATCTTGACAAACTACTACTTCCTTATCCACTACTTGAGCACCAGCATACTCCATATCAACTTGAATAGATTTATAACCAGTTGCTTTTCTTTCTTCTAACGTTTTAGCCGTAATTAATAACTGTGGACCATGACAAATAGCAAATACCGGTTTCTTTTCATCCATAAAATGTTTAGCAAATGTAACAAACCGATCATCCGCACGTAGGATATCCGGAGAAAATCCGCCTGGGATAAATAGTGCATCAAAATTACTTGGGTTTACATCATCAATTCCATAATCGATTGTAACAGTAGCTTGTTTATTCTTACCCGTTACTTGTTTTCCCTTTTCCTTTTCTATGGTGACAACTTCATGACCCGCATCCTTAAACGCTTTTGCTGGATCCGTATACTCGACATCTTCAAACATGTCGGTAATCACGGTTGCGATTTTTTTACCCATTTTCGATTCACTCCCTTAAAAAATAATACATAATTATATATTCCCCAAGCCAGCTTACTTAAACATTAAATCCCCATCAGCTTGCGAAGCTCCTCTTCATTATTAATTAAATCCTTCAATGTATATTCATCAAGTACGTTAAAAAAAGCAATTAAAGCCCTATTTAATACATGCTTCAAAGTACAAGCAGGAGATATGACACAATGATTGGTTCCTTTATCAAAACACTCCAGTAATACGAAATCGGCTTCTAGTTTACGAATCAGCTTTCCAATATTGATCTCTTCTGCTGGTTTGGCTAACCGAATTCCTCCATTTCTTCCTCTAATGGATTCAACGAAACCCATCTTAGCCAATTCATGAACGACCTTTCGTAAATGTTCTTGAGATATATGATAAACAGCAGAAATTTCTTTAATTGTAGCTAATTCCTTATCTGATTTCATTCCGGTAAGGATTAAAACTCGGAGTGCATAATCTGTATATTTTTTAAGGTTCATTTATTTCCCCACTCTCGCTCGTTTCACAATATTGTAACACAAAAGCTTTAAATTGCGGTTTTATTAATATTTTACTCATTATACAATAAAGATGTATTTAAAATACATCTTTATTGTATGGGAGGAATTTTTTATGGAAATAACATCATCGGGTTTAGATGAACAAACAAAACAATTGATCAAAGCTACAGTACCAATTCTGCAAAAACATGGGACGGCAATTACAAAGCGATTTTATCATCTTATGTTAAGCCATCATCCGGAATTAAAGAATCTATTTAACCAAACAAATCAGCGTAGAGGAGATCAACCTGCAGCGTTAGCAAATACGGTATATGCTGCAGCAGCAAATATAGATAATTTACAAACGATCTTACCCCATGTTTATCAAATTGCCCATAAACATAAAAGTCTACAGGTTCAACCAAATCAATATCCAATTGTCGGAAAGTATTTATTATTAGCGATGAAAGACGTTTTAGGAGATATAGCTAGTGACGATGTTATAACTGCATGGGAAAAAGCTTATGGTGTCATCGCAAATATTTTTATTCAAGTAGAAAAGCAATTGTATAATGCAACTCAACAAGAAAAAGGCGGCTGGGCAGGGTTCCGTGATTTTAAAGTCGTGAAAAAAACAAAAGAAAGCGATGTCATTACTTCGTTTTATTTACAGCCTATTGATGGATTACCTTTTCCTACCTTCACTCCGGGACAATATTTAACCGTTAAGGCAGAAATACCAGGCGAACCTTATACTCATCTCCGCCAATACAGCCTGTCTACAGCTCCAGGTAAAGACTATTATCGGATTAGTGTAAAGCGTGAGGATAAAACTGATCATTTCCCAGGAGGCATTGTTTCAAACTTTTTGCATTCTTCTATTACCGAAGGAAGTATCTTACCAATTAGCGCTCCAACCGGTTATTTCACTCTTGACCTTGATGATACAAGACCTCTTGTATTAATAAGTGGTGGAGTTGGGTTAACACCGATGATGAGCATGCTGGAAACCGTTATTAACGAACAACCAACACGTGAAGTTATTTTTATTCATGCAGCAAAATCTAGTAAATACCATGCTATGAAGGATAAAGTAGCCACTATTAGCAAACAAAATGAACAGGTGTTAAATTATACGATATATAGTAAGCCTGAAGAAATGGATTCATATGATCGAAGCGGTCATATTAGCCATGATTGGCTGAAAACAATTATTCCCTGTACCGATGCCAGCTTTTATTTCTGTGGACCAAAGGGATTTATGAAAACGACATATCTTATTCTTAAACAACTAAAGGTAGCTGATAGCGATATTCATTATGAAATATTCGGTCCTTTAGAGGATATTACAGCATCGTAAAATATTTTTTGCAAAATAACAGGTTTAAAAATACTCATCATAGGACGACATCTCCATGACTCAGATTAATATAACTACTAATCAGTGGATAGTGTTTTTCACTTCCACTGATTAGAGTTTACGTTTTTATTGCTTTTGAACTACTACTTGAATAACGTGACATAAACCGGAATGACGTATTCCCTCATGGCGCTCTGCTTCTCCATAATAAAAATGAATCCATTTTTGTTCACGAAACCATGTTAATAAATCAATTGGATTATATAGCATTGCTGTTTCTTTTGGGCCACCTGTCCGATATGCCAATTGATCCTCTGAATAGACTTCTAAGATCAAATAACCACCTGTTTTTACGGAGGCTAACATAGTATGAATCAAAAATCGTTGCTTTTCTCTCGGAACATGTCCAAATACCATTACCGCTGCATCATATTTATTGGCAGGTACCATTTCTTTCGTAAGATCCTTTTGCTCAACCTGTATGGATACGCCTTTTTCCTTAGCCAACTGCTGAGCTTTCTTAAGCCCTACGCTAGACTGATCATAAGCTATAACATCATGTCCTAATTCTGCTAAATAAACTGCATTTCTCCCTTCTCCCTCTGCAAAACAAGCAACCGCGGAGCGCGGATTTAACCGATGGCTCATCACCTGAACAAATCGATTTGCCTGTTTACCATAAACAAACGCTTTATCAGAATAGCTTTTATCCCAAAATTTTTCTGACATTTCCATCCCTCACTTTGATTGACTGTTTATACATACTTTTTCCCCATTTTCTCTTATTTGAAGTTAGATGAAAACATAAATGCTTGTAGTATGTGTTAAAAAAGGATAAATAGACTTGAGAACCATTTGGAGTAGGGTCAAATAAATACATCAACAACCAAGAAACAAGCCGAATAAGGATAAAGCCTTAAAGCGCCCCGTTCCAATTTTAACATCTATACATTTAAGCAAAAACGAGACAACACCAATAGCAAAAGCTTGGTGGTTGCCTCGTTCCTTCAATTATACTTCTAACGTAGAAGTATCTCCAGTTGGTAATCCAAGTTCCCATGATTTTAATAAACGTCGCATAATTTTACCACTGCGTGTTTTAGGAATCATATCTCTTACCTCTAATTCACGCGGAGCCGCATGAGCGCTTAAACCCGTTCTAACAAATTGCCGGATTTCTTCCCGAAGATCTTCTGAATCTTCATAACCGTCATTTAAAGTAATAAACGCCTTAATTATTTCTCCTCGCTCCGGATGAGGCTTTCCGATAACACCAGCTTCAGCCACAGCCGGATGTTCAATTAATTTACTCTCTACTTCAAATGGTCCGACACGTTCACCTGATGTAATAATCACATCATCTACACGTCCTTGGAACCAGAAATAACCATCTTCATCTCGATAAGCGCTATCACCGGAAATATACCAGTCTTTCATAAAGTAGCTTTCATATTTTCCAGGATTATTCCAGATTGCCCGCATCATTGCCGGCCAGCCCTTTTTAATCGCTAAATTACCCATTTGATAAGGTTCTAATTCATTTCCTTCATTATCAACAATACTTGCCTCAACACCCGGTATAGGTTTACCCATAGATCCAGAGCGTATTTCTAGGGAAGGAAAGTTAACAATTAGTTGTGCACCCGTTTCTGTCATCCACCATGTATCATGAATTCGCAAATTAAATGCGTTCAAGCCCCACATAAATACTTCCGGATTTAATGGCTCACCAACACTTAGAATATGACGTAAGGACGAAAGATCGTATTGTTTTACCATGGCCTCGCCAACACTCGCTAACTTTCGTAAAGCTGTTGGGGCTGTATACCAAACAGTCACATTATGCTTTTCTATGGTTCCATACCAATCATCTGGCGTAAATCTGCCTCCACGAACAACATTGGTTACTCCCTGTAACCAAGGAGCAAAAATTCCATAACTCGTTCCGGTAACCCATCCTGGATCAGCTGTACACCAATAAACATCGTCTTCTTTTAAATCCAGCACCCACTTTCCTGTAACATAATGCTGAATCATCGCATGATGTACATGATAAACACCTTTTGGCTTCCCAGTAGAACCGGAAGTATAATGAAGCAGCATCCCATCTTCCAAATCTACCCACTCTATTTCTGTTTCACTCGACGCCGCTTCCATTTCTTGTCTATAATTAATATATTTGTCTTCTGTTTCGCTAAATTCACCAACAAGTATAATTTTTTCTAAATCAGGCAAATCACTCTGAGGTACGCGATACAATAGTTCTGGAGTTGTAATCAGCATTTTTGCTGCACTATCTTGAAGCCGGTCTCGAACCGCTTGTTCCATAAATGCTTCAAATAAAGGACCGGCAATTGCACCAACCTTTAAAATTCCAAGGAATGAAATATAGAATTCCGGACTTCTAGGCATAAATAGAAAAACTCGATCCCCTTTATTAATTCCATACTTTCGAAGTACATTGGCAAACTTATTACTTCCATTGCGAAGATCGCTAAATGTAAGTTTTTCTTCACGGTCAGGAGAAGAATATAACAATGCGATCTGATCACTTTTATCAGGATTTTCAGCGTGACGATCGATTGCTTCATATGCCATATTTACATTGCCTGTTTCATGCCACGAAAACATTTCATTTACTTGATTCCAAGAAAACGTTTCTCTCATTTTTTCATAGTCTTGGAGATTATAAGTTCCTTCTTTAGCAGGTATTTTTTTTACTTTCATCCAATCACCTCATATTAAAAATTGATATCAGTTACTAAGGGAGTTAATTTTTTTGGTTATTCCCTCTAGACTTTTTCACTTGCAATGAGATCTTTTATTTAAAACACCTTTTTAGATCTCATAATTGAAAGCGCTTAATAAATAGTTAATTTTAAATAATGCAAACCTTTTATGATCTATTACTTAGTTTAAAATATTTTATGACAATTTTAAAGTAATATTCTTTAAAAAATATACAAAATGATCAGATTAATCTTGTTAAGAAGCCTTATTTATTTTACAAATACACATATACATATATGAAACACGCCTAATATAGACGTGTTTTTTATTAATTTAAGCTGTTTGCTCAACTTGATCATCACTTTTTTGTTTTTCACCTTCTGAAATAATATATGCGCAAACGGCATCCCCAGTAATATTTAAAGAAGTACGTAGCATATCTAGTAATCTATCGACACCAATTATTAAGGCAATTCCATCAACTGGTAAGCCTACTTGCTTCAGAACCATTGCCAACATAATTAATCCCACACCGGGCACTCCAGCTGTTCCAATACTTGCAAGTGTAGCTGTTAAAACTACCATAAGCATTTGACTTAACCCTAACGGCTCGGCATAAACTTGAGCAATAAAGACGGTTGCAACAGCTTGCATAATTGCTGTACCATCCATATTTATCGTCGCTCCGAGCGGCTGTACAAAGCTGCTAATAGACTTTTTAACACCAAGTCTTTCTTGAGCCATTTTCATTGCAACCGGTAATGCAGCATTTGAACTGGAAGTACTAAAAGCTACCGACATGGCGGGGAAAAACTGTTTATAGAAATTTACTGGACTTGCTTTTCCTAATACTTTAATAGCAATTCCATACGTGATTACGCCATGTAGTATAAGTGATAAAATGACCGCTACCATATACATAACCATCTGACCTAATGCGTCTAACCCTGCTTCACCAACCGCTGAGGCAATGAGGGCAAACGCACCATAAGGCGCCGTTTTCATGATCCCATTAACTAGAAATATTAATATATCATTTGCCTGCTCAAATAAATTGCGAATTCCTCTTGTTTTATTGCCAAGCGCTGCTAATGCCACACCAATAAATATAGCAAAAGCAATTATTTGTAACATGTTTCCTGTGGACATCGCTTCAATTGGGTTCTTCGGGATAATTTGAACTAATGTATCCATAATTGGTGGAGCCGCTTCTTCTTTATAGGATACATTGCTTGTATCAAATGTTCCTGCTTTACCGGGCTCTAACACAACCCCTATTCCAAGACCAATAACAAGAGCGATAGCAGTTGTAATTAAATAAAATGCAACTGTTTTAATTCCTATTTTTCCTAATTTAGATGGATCTCCTAACCCAACGGTTCCCAGTACGATGGAAACAAACACGATTGGTACTACGATCATCATAATCAAGCTTAAAAATATTTCTCCAACTGGGTTCAATGCATACGTATCAATTGCAGAAAATACATTATTAGGCACAAAGGTTAAACCAACACCTGCAACTACACCCAATATTAAGGCAATCAAAATTTTCTTAGTAAGACTCATAAGCATCGTCCTTTCTTGTTGTTTAGTTGTTATGATACAAGTTAAATTGGTTGTTAAAAGCATAAAAAATAGAATAGTTAGAAAAGGACAAAAATTATGAATGCGCAGAATTTTCACTTAATATCCTGTAAGAAATCTTATAAATTCGCATAGTATACCTACTGTGCACATCATATTCTAATATTCACTTTTCCTTTTTTATCGGTTTTTAAACAACCATGGCATACGATTTTAGTAGATAGTGGAATCAAGAAATGAAATAAATTGCAGTTTTTTGTAAAGGTTAGGACAATTTTTTAGAGTTGCTTTTCTATTTTAACACTTTTTTTGCCGAATGAATAGATCTATTTTTTGGAAAACCTGTATTATTCATAATAAAAACACCTGTATTTCCACTTATTAAAAGCTGAAAATTCGTTGATTTTACTTAGTTTATCGACATTTGTTCACAATTGATCATATCCATAAAAATTTTTCAGCTTTGTTAAGTTTCACGTGAAACTATGATATATATTACAGTAAATTTATTTATCCGGCTAGGAAGAAAAGAATGATCACACATATACCTCTTATGTAAACATTAATAACTGATCCACTCCATAAATTCTCTTTTTTCAAATGGTTTAGAAGGTAAAATGGTAGAGCATGCGTATAAATAATTACATCTGGTTTGATTTGTTTAATTAAATCTCTAATTTTTTTCAAAAATAAGACTTCATAAATATAATAACGTTTTTTGCTTCGCTTTCCTTTTACTACAGCTTTATAAATTTTGCTATAGACTCCTGGAAGTTTATGAATACATTTTAAATAGATGGAGGAAGTGAACATTTCTACCTTGCTATAATGTGATAAAATTTCAACTTTTTCAGAATTGTAGTCATTTGATGATTGATTTAATGATTTTTTATAGTGTTGGCAACTTGATGATGTCCTGAAGGGATTTGTAAAAAAGGCATAAATAAAATCCTGTACATTTCACTTTCGTCTCCTTTTAGTTTTAGTTTGTGAAACAAAAGAATTTTGATTCCTTATACCTGATTTTCCCAGTAATAGTTGAACATCGTCTAATTAATAATAAAACTGTCACTTATATCATCTTGAGGGGTAATAGGATGAGCATTAACATTAGAAAAACCGGACTTTTTGTTTGGAATATCATTGATCCAATTTATTTCCATTTTACGCGTTTAGATTATGTTGAAAACAAATTTGGCAATCGGACAATTATGCGTGTCCGTTTAACAAAGTACAAAGGAAGAAAAGTAACGTTATCGGATGGTACAGAAATTAATAAAAATGATTTGCTTCTAAAAATTCATTTGCATAATATTAAAATATTAGGGCAAATCCAAGATTACGATAGTGAAGTTAGAAGAGCTTTAGCGATTTATAAGACTGTACAGGAATCACTCCCAGAAATCGCCCATTATATTCAAATAAAAGGGTATACGAATGAGATCAAGGGATTAATTGGTATTACAATGCTGCATAAAGGGTGTAAGAAATTAGGGTTTGAAATTTATTCTATTCATAACCGATACTACAAACTGTTTAAACAAGTAACTCTTTTACCTATTCATTTATTATCAAGCAATAAAATAAAGAAAAAAATACCATCCCCTATTTATTTATTCATGTCAAAGGATAGGCTATTTGAGAAATATAAGAGGGTTTAATGGAGCGCTAATCCCGTATTGAAAGACAGTAAGACGCCAATTTTGAGGGAATAGTCAACCTGTCCGTAGTACTTGAATCTTCAACTAATATTCTGTAGAGAAAAGTACTCTAGAATGAACTTCCACCTCAAACTCTATTATAAGATGTAGAGGAGGGGAAAAGATAATATATTTAATGATCGCAATTTTTACAGTACTAATAGGGTACATTTTATATAAAGGTTATAAGAATACACATTCGGTAGCTATCAATCATATTTAATTAGAAAAAGATTCTCCATCAACTAATTCCACTTCCTTCGTACTTCATATTTCTGATATGCAAATTGAAAAGTTATATCATTTACACCAGAACACTTATTTACGGATTTGAAAATCGACCAATTGATCTTATTGTCTTGACAGGGGATTTCCTCGATCGAACGAAGGCTTCCAAAGCTTGTTCCGTATTTAGAAGCTCTAAATAAGTTGAACCCTGTTTATGGGCTCTATGTTTTTTTCGGCAATCATGAATATGTTTTGCACGATTCAAATTTTAATCAGTTAAAAGAATTATTAAATGAACATGGATTTAAAACGATGCAAAATGTGCATGATAGTTAGAGATTGACGGAAAACGTTTAAATATCATTGGGATTGATGATTTTAGCACAAATCGTAGTAACATAGATAAATCCCATGAGAAAATACAAAAAGGTTACATTTAGTTCTAACCCATAACCCGGATATCGTTCTCACCATACTAGACCATTATTTTGACTACCTTTTGTCTCGCCATTTTCATGGTGTACAAATACATTGCCCTAAACCATATTACCTTGTGAAAATGGCGAAATTAGTTCGAATGACATGGTCAAAAGATTGGAGTAACACGATGGTCGACCATTTTATATAAATGATGGACTAGATCAAACAGGAGTAAACATACGAGTTGGAAGCCGTACAGAAATTACCTAGCACGATTTTGCAACTACATGCCGAGGTAGAAGAGAATAACGTAAGAATTAAAAAGAAGCTACAATAGAGTTTGTGAATCATCGTTCGGATTTTTCTTTGACTATACCACTTTTGTCCCAGTCTCTTTCATAATGTGTTTTAAATGGATGGTAACACCTGAAGAGACGTGATAAGTTACTTTCTATTTCAAAACTGCATATTTTGATTATTATCTTCCATTACTTGCTCCTTCTACAATTCATTCGTAAATTATTGATTATCTTGGTTGTCCATCATATTCTGTAATGGTTTGGTTAATTGTTGAACGTTTTGATTATTTAGCGTGTTCGAAATAGTTTGAGGTAATTGTTGAAATGTTCCATTTTGAATTCCTCTTGTAATCCCATATATCACAGCTTCAGCAGCTCCAATTGTAAGCAGTAAAGTTATCATGCCACGGTTATTAACCGCATTCACTATCCTTCATACATTGTAATCAATTGATTCTAAGATTCCTTTTAGAATTGATTTTAGTTTTTATAAGTCGGTTTAAAAATATTCGGTCCTATGTTTTCTATATTTTCGTATCTATATGAAGTGATTGGGTAAAATGATGAATAATTACTTTTATTCAAATGAGGAGGTGCGCTTTTTTGATACTTAAGGTTATGACGTATAACATTCACCATGGTGTGGGTACGGATAAACAACTGGATTTGTCAAGAATTGCTGAAGTAATCGAAAAAAGTGATGCGGATATTATTGGCCTTAATGAAGTTGATAAACATTTTTCGAAGCGAAGCAACTATGAGGATCAAATTGGCTTTCTTGCCAATGAATTACATATGAACAAGGCTTTTTCTCCATCTGTCTCTTTAAAAACAAACGCGTCATCCTCCTCGAAAAGACAGTATGGAAATGCACTTTTATCCAGATATCCAATCATTTATCAAGAAGTTTTTCATTTTAATTTTATTTCAGGCCTTGTTGAAGGAAGATCACTTTTGGATACATCAATTCAAATAAATAATAAGCCAATAAAGGTTTATGTTACCCATTTGAGTGTTAATCCCTATCTTTATCATCTACAAACCAGTTACATGAAGCAAGTTATTCATAAAAAGTCTCAGCCGGTAGTCATGATGGGAGATTGGAATATGAGACCTGGATCAAGAGGGTGGAGGAAAATTCATCATACATACAAGGACGTATGGTATGAAACGAATTACAGACATGGATACACATTTCCTTCTCACCGTCCGAGATGGAGATTGGACTATATTTTTGTTAACCGAAAAATGGAGATTATCGAAGCAGAAGTCGTGAAACATCTACCACAAGCTTCTGATCACTTACCATTAAGAGCCCAGCTTCGTATTTAAGTGTTATTTTATCAAGTTTTTCTAATTATTTTTTTCAAGTATTCCATAATAAGAAAAAACTTCTGTTGAAAGGATAATTAAATATGACTTCAAAAGAATCACAACAAAAAAGAGTTATTCTCCTTATGATTGATACCTTGATAGATGATTCCATTCAAGCATCTATAGAAAGAGATAAGGTTCCTGCTTTAAAATTTTTTATAGAACATGGGTATTATTACCCGAATGTTGTTTGTCCTTTTCCTACGATGTCTGTGAACGTTGACAGTACACTGTTAACAGGCGTATATTGTGATAAACATAAAGTTCCAGGATTAGTTTGGTTTAATAAAAAAGAAAACAGAATTGTGAATTATGGCAGCAGCAGTAAAGAAATGTTTAAACTTGGAATCAGGCAAATCGTTTTAGATACGTTTTATAATTTAAATCACGAACATTTAAACAGAGAAAAACTCACTATTCATGAGTCATTAAAAGAGAAGGGATATCAAACGGCATCTATAAATACACTATTATACAGAGGAAGTACGAAACACAAATTGAAAATTCCATTCGTTTTATCTTACTTAACAGTTATGGCTAAAGAATTAACTACAAATGTACCTGATATTTTTTCATATGGATTACTTGCTAAACGAACTTCCTTAGCTAAGAATTTGTTTGCTCTAAAAAAGTACGGGTTTAACGACAAGTTTTCCGTGAATGAATTGAATCACCTTATTAGTAATGATAATCTACCGCCTTTTACCCTTGTTTATCTTCCCGATTTTGATCAACGTGTACATAAAAATGGAAGAACAGATATAAAAGGACTTCAGAAAGTCGACAAACAATTACAGCGAATTTTAAATAAGTTTGATTCGTGGGAGGAGGCACTTGAAAATAATATTTGGATTATCCTTGGTGATAATGGCCAAGCAACGATGAAGAAAAATCGGAAAAAAGCTTTAATTCATTTACATGAGCTATTAGCAGATTATCAAATTGTGAAGTTGAAAAGAGGTGTCACCTCTGAAGATGATATTGTACTTGGGGTTAATGAAAGAATGACTTATATATATTCTCTTCAACCAGAAAAGGTTCCTTTAGCAGACATTGTAAGCCGATTGAAGCAAGATAAACGAATAGACGTCATTGCCTTTCAAAACGGGGAAAAAATAACTGTTTTGTCAGGATTATGTGATGGAGAACTTCATTTTCATCCGGATGGAGATCTTACGGATGATTATGGACAATCCTGGTTTATTGAGGGAAATTATGAGTTATTAAATATAGAAATTCGCAATAAAAAACTCATCTATAAGGATTATCCAGATCCGTTAGCAAGATTGTATGCTTCCCTTCATTCACATGATGGGGATTATATCGTGGCTAGCGCAAAACCTGGCTATGAATTTAAAGGGGAGGGTTCTCCGACTCACGTTGGCGGTGCTAGTCACGGAGGATTGCATAAACAGGATTCACTCGTTTCCATCATTATCTGCGGAACAAATTCCACCCCTAAATATTTGCGAACGGTAGATTTGAAAGAATGGATTGAGTCATTAGTTTAGCTATAAAACAAATAGAGTAGATGGAGATATCATAATTTTAAAAGGAGTTTCCCCTATGATTTCTCCATCTCCATGTGCTGTCATCGGTGGATTAGACATTATTTTTAACTGTTTTGCTTTTAGTATGGTAACAGATGGATGAGTTACGTGTTTTCCTTTGAAAACAGAAGGAAATATCCGTAAAAGCTGCCATCTTGATATTTCTTTCACAATACAAATATCAAAAAGCTGATCGTCATTTTTTGCGTTAGGGCAAATCATCATTCCTCCTGCGTAAAATGGTGAATTTGCAATGGCGATTAACCATACATTTTGATGTTTAGCAAGCTTTTGATCAATCTCCAAGTCGATATTTGTCGGCTTATAGTAAAATAAAACCTTCAGTACATTAACGATATAGGAGATACTGCCCATTCCCGCTAAATTCAGGATTTTTTTGTTTTGAGATTGATTGGTCTGCTGGGCTACTTGTCCATCAAAACCAATACCTACAATTGTAGCAAAGAACTTATTGTTAATATTACCAACATCGATGATTTTTTGTTCCCCTTTTAGGACTCTTTCCAATGCTCTTTCATATTGGAGTGGGATACCCATTCCTCGGCAAAAATCATTTCCTGAACCTGCAGGAATAATTCCCAGTGGGATCTTAGAACCTACTAGTCCATTAATGATTTCATGTACCGTGCCATCCCCGCCAACTGCAATAATCGCTTTTACATCTTTTTTTTGTATGATTTCCTTTACTAATTCTGTTGCATGATGTGGACGTTCCGTAATAAATACATCAAAATCAATTTGGTTTTCTTGAAGTAAATTTTTGATTCGATACCAAATTTTTAAGGCCCTGCCACTTCCTGAAAGTTTATTCACAATAAAGTAATACAATTTCATCACCTATTTTAGTAATTTTTAACAAATATATCCTTTATTTTTCATAAATATACTAATCTTCTTTGAGTTATTCTTTATCTGGTATGAATACATGAAGATAATTTGGAAGAACCTCAAATTCCGTACTGTATACATCCACTTGATCTCCATCCAGATTTACAAATAAGTTATCAGGAATGGAGAAAGATGCTGAATGAACCTTGTAATAATCTAAAGGTGCAACGGTTTCGGTAAGATGAAGCATTTTAGCGAGTAAGGCAAAAAGTAGTTTCAATCGATTCGTATTTTTGCATGTAAAAAGGTGGAAATAACCGTCATTAGCGTGTGTTGTCGTATTGATAATTCGTTCTAAAGGTCCAACAGAATTTCCGTTCATAATTAAAAAAATAGAAAGATCCGACAGTTCCACGTGAGGAGAAACACGGATTGAAATTTCTCCAGGTGGTTTTGTCAGCAGTAATGTTTTTATAAAGTAAATACTATAAGCTAACTCACCAAAGTAGGATTTAAGTAAAGGTGAAGTTTTATATGTAATATCTGTTAGCCAACCGGCTGCTGCAATGTTAGCAAAATATTGATTGCCAAACTTTCCGATATCAATACTTTTGGTTTTCCCTTTTTCGATAACGGATACGGATTCTTCGATGTTAGAAGGAATACCAATGAATTTTGCAAATTCATTACTTGTCCCAAATGGGAATATCCCGACAGTCGGTCTATATTCCTGTTCCGCTAAATGCTGTAGTGTATCGTTAATCGTACCGTCTCCACCGGCAATAAAGATCGCATCCCAATTGTTTTCACATGCTTCTCGAATGGCATTTCCATTTTGTTTCATTTCGATAGAAGAGTGAACAGTAATTTCATAGCCTATATCATTCAGTTTTTTTATTAGCATATCGGTATATTTATGATTCTTCTTCTTACCCGAAACGGGATTGTAAATCATTAATGCTTGTTTATTCAACGTAACACCTCTTTTTACTATGACTCTAAACTGTTTCAAGTTCCCTGCTCCTGTTCATAATCAACGAAGAGAGATAGAGCCGATGTATTTAATTCATTTACATTTATACCTAGTCCTATTATTATTTTTATTGGTGTTTGATATCCTTTTCAAATCCTAACGATACAACAGGTAGTATAGAGACACTGGATTTACATGCGAAAAATGCAACTCCTTTTTTAGGTTTAATTATTTCTCCATTCCTGCAACCATCTTTCTTCTGAAAAAAATTTCTAATTATTTCTCCGCTATCAATCACCTTTAGAGCTCTACGAACAGGACGTATAACAATCCCTCTTTGTCGGTTAACCGGAATAGCATGGACTGCAGAAAAGAAAAATACCCCTATTTGCGAAATATTTTGCTTTTGCCATAAAATGAATTTTTCTTTTAAGAATACATGGGAGGAATAGGGAATCATAATGCTTATATGGTTAGCGGCTACAATAAACACTTTAAATCCAGGATATTTTGCTTGCTAATAACTTCAACCCGGAAATTTGAATGAATAAATAATTTTGCGATTGGTTTTAATATTGCATATAACATTTTATAGATACTCACCTTTAGCTTTTTGTTTGTAAAATAAAATTTGAATTTTTTAATGACTTGTTAGTTCTAGTATCCATTCTTTAAAATCTACAATACGTTGATGTTTAGGAGTTTTTTTGGTCCCAGTGATAATCATTGGTGTAAGTGAGTCATCTTATGTAGAGAAACGTGTCCGCTACCTTCAAGATGGGTAGGGAAATGTTCTCCAATGAATTCATACCCAGTTTTGTATCGACAATAAGATATCAACCTTGATAAGAATGAAGAGCACCGTATAATCTTGCAAGTGCGTCAGGATAATTACCATATTCAATTCTGTTTTGGTCGTTAATAGAAAGATCCATTACGGAAAGTCTCCAGTTACTTCCCAATTCTGTTGGTATTGATCTGTATATTTTCCATTCAGTTGAAATGTTAGGTTGCTATCTGATTCTCAGCTAAAACATGATTTCTACTATTGTCTTTCCAGGCTATAAAACCAACTCTAGGATCTACGTGGGCGTAGAAAAACCATACCAGTTAATCACGGCTAAAATCAGATCTAAACCTATAAGCATTATAACCAATTTTTTCATCATACAACTATCAACCTTTTAGGAGATTTTCTATCGTTCAAATCTCTAATAGTATGGTTAATAATTGTACTTTTATTTATCGACTTACAGAAACTTAAATTACATGTATATAAAAAATCGTTTTTGTGCAAATTATTGAAGATTGGACTAAAAACTAAAACATCTATGTAAATATATTCTTATAAGAAGGAGTCTTTAATAAATGATTCAATTTGTTAAGGGTATTGCTGCAAACGTACATCAATTGATTAAGGCGTTAATTGAATTTGATTATGATGAGGCTTTGAAAGAAATGGAAGAGAAAAGTATTAATCAAGAAAATCCTTATTTAAATGATGATAAGTAATGATTTCCACTTTATAGTCAAATCTTAATTAATTAGAAGTTCATTTGGAAAACATACTGTTATTTAGTTGGTAAATGAACGAGGTGATATGGTTGAAAGAGTTGAAATTCGATTATACGTTACCACGCTATGCTTTTAGTAAAGTAGCAGGAAAATTCATGCTTTCCCAATATTGGAATTCAAAGTTTTCATGTTTACGATTTGGTGAAGGACCAGAACCAAAGCTTCCGAATGAAAACTGGGTAAAGGTGAAAGTGAAGCTTGGAGGTATTTGTGGGAGTGATCTTAATCTCATCTTTCTACATGATAGCCCGGCAATTTCATCGTTTGCTTCGTTCCCGTTTACCATTGGTCATGAAATTGTTGGTGAAATTACAGAACTCGGTGCTCAAGTAAAGCAACTGAATATGAAGGAACGGGTTGTTATTGATCCCATTCTTTCATGTGAACCAAGAGGGTATTCTAACCCTTGTCCGGCATGTCGTAAAGGGAATTTCAGTTTATGTGTGCATAAAGCAGAGGGAAATATAGCACCAGGTTTATTAATTGGTTCCTGCAGGGACACAGGTGGTGGATGGAGTTCCTATGTCGTTGCTCATAGGAGCCAGGTATTTAAACTCCCTGATGAAGTAGATGATTTAAATGGCGTCATGGTTGAACCTTTTAGCTGTGCCTTACATAGTGTTTTACAAAATCCTCCAAATAAAAAAGATACTGTTCTTGTGATCGGAGGAGGCGTGATTGGAATATGTGTAATCGCAGCTATCCGTTCACTAAATATAGATTGTAAAATTATTGCTTTGGTTAAACATGATATTCAAGCGGAGTTTGCTTCTAAATATGGGGCAGATGAAATTATTTTCTTACGTAAATCATTGTATACCAAGAATTTAGCTGAATCCCTTAGTGGAAAGGTGTTAAAGCCAATATTTGGTCCAGAAGTAATACAAGGTGGGGCTGATATTGTTTATGAATGTGTTGGAAGAAAGCAAAGTATCAATGATGGACTCCGTTTTTCGAGAAGTGGTGGAAAAGTTGTACTTGTAGGGCTTGCTGGAATTATTGATGGTATTGATTGGTCGATGGTATGGCTTAATGAGTTGGAAATCAAAGGAAGCTTTGCTTATAGTACAGAGGATTATCAGGGAAAGAGACTAAGAACGTTTGATATTGCAATCGGGTTAATGCGTCAAGGAAAGGTTGATCTTTCTTCATTAATTACACATCAATTCTCTCTTGAGGATTTTAAAACTGCTTTACATACAGCTGCAAATAAAAAAACTCGTGCAGCAATGAAAGTGGTATTTGAACCATAACATAAACACAATGACAGAATAAGGAGGAATAAAATTGAATCAATTCACAATAACAGGGAACACAAGCAGTCCTTTTATTACATGGTTTATGGAAGGATTAAAGGATAAATTTTCGGCAGAAGGATACGAATATTGTCAAGAACCGGTAGATAATATCAGAGTTGTATTTAATATTCTTGACAAGGAAAAACCACGTCCTTTTCGCCGTAAAGCACAAGCAACATTTGTCATTTCGGTTATAGAAAGACATTTAGACAAACAGGAAATACAATCGAACAATAATTTTGAAGCTGCTTATCCCTATTTAATAAGGTCCTTATCAAACCATTTAATTTATATCCTACATAATCAAAGTCAAACATATATTTATTTTGTTACACCGGAACAAGGTTTTTATAAATTAGAGTATGAACCAGAAGAGACGGAGTCTTTCTTCCAAAAAGTTTACGAAAGGTTAGAACCTGTCGCCTCTTCTCAACTAGTCATTAATAATAACTTTAACGAAAATCTCCATGAAAGTTTATGGAATGGAAATAGGCTAACTGAAAAAATGTACTTATCCGGTAAGAAATTGGATGATATGAATCTTCTGCCTGCTCCGTTTCCCCTGGAGAATTATTTGACCTCACGTGATATGCGGCAGTTAAAAAAATTATACGGAATCGGTGGTTTGAGTTACGGTAATCTGAGTAGCAGGGAAGATGAGAAGAATTTTTGGATGAGTGCAAGCGGTGTTAATAAAGCGAATATGCGCAATATTGGGCAGGATATTTTATATATAACTGGGTTTAATGAGGGGAGTAATGCAATGGAAATTAGTGTTCCACCTAACATTACCCCAAAGAGAGCCTCTGTAGATGCGATTGAACATTGGATGATTTATAAAGAACATCCTGATGTAGGAGCGATTGTTCATATCCATGCATGGATGGATGGTATAAAAGCAACAGAGGTTAATTATCCTTGTGGAACCATACAATTAGCCGAGGCGGTATCGGACTTAGTACGCAATGCGGATTATCCTTCGAGGGCCGTCATTGGGTTGAAGAATCACGGTCTTACGATTACAGGTCATGATTTGGATGATATTTTTGAACGTATCGAAGGAAAAGTCGTCCAACAAGTACCTATGGTCTAACAGTGTTTTTATGTGAATTTTAATGAACATAACAATTACCATGATTATAAACTACGGAACAGGTTTCCAATAAATGTCTTAGGGGTGCGCCGAGTAAATATGTTTGATTAATAAATAAGGATTTAAGTAGCGACGTTACCACGATATATGAAAAACTGACAGAAATGGGGCGATTCCTTCAGCTTCCATAAATTTCTTTGTCTATCGTGGTAATTCGTTACAATAATTACATATTCCTTGGTTACTGATCACTCTAAGCCTTGAGGAAAAGTGGACAACAAAGGATAACGTCTGCATAGTAGTATGGTTATAGTCTTTTGATAGAAAGTATTATATTGGCTGAAAGCATGCATTTATCTTAGTATGAACCCATCTGTATACAATTAAGGTGTGTCTTATATGTTAAGTTTTATAGGAACGTTGAAACTATTGCCATTCGATTTACGGGTAAGTCAGCATTAGCCCACGACTTTTTTATCACGGTAGCTGGTAAAGGGGATTAAACAAGCCTTAATCGGAATTGGAATCGTTATACTCATACATATAGTTTTATCAAAACTAAACTTTAATAGTATTTTTAATCGTTTTGTTATCGGTGAACCGGCAATTTTGAAATTAAATACGGAAAACTAGTTAAATCGAATTTCAAAAAATCATTTTCCTTTGTCAGAATCAAGTATTAGAAATAAAGGGTATCTAGATATCATTGATAATCAATATGCAATTCTTGAACCAAATGGTGAAATTAGTGTTTTGGCGAAAGAAGATAGCATGCCTGTTACTCCTAAAATGTTAGATCAACAAGTGAAATATAAAGGATTACCTATTACTGTCTATTGAAGGTAAGGTCCAGCTACACAACTTGAATTTGATTCAAAAAGATGAACATGGTTAAGGTGAGAACTAAAAGCTACTGGGTACTTTAGATTGGATGACGTTTTTTATGCTACCGTTCTAGATATGGATCATTCTTTAAGATAATGGAAAGGGATTCTTGGAGAAAATTCAAGTCAATAGTACTGTATGAACCATTCAGTACCAAACACTATAAAATATGGGAATATCTGAAGGTAACTCTTCTAAGTATTTAATTTATAATCAAATTTTAATTGGATAAGGTATCCATATAATATCAAGGAGTGGCTATATGAAAACAAATATTGAAGCAATCGACCCAGTTGCAATCGACTTCGGTCCGATACAACTTCATTGGTATGCTGTTATGATAATTTCTGGTGCACTACTTGGCCTGTGGGTCGCCATACGCGAAAGTGAGCGGCGCGGTCTTCCGAAAGAAACCTTTGTTGATCTCGCTTCTATTGGGATTCCAATTTCGATTATATTTGCACGAATTTATTACGTTATATTCGAATGGGAATATTATGTGGATCATCCTGGACAAATTATTGCCGTCTGGGAAGGCGGACTCGCTATACACGGTGTATTGATCGGAGCAATGTTAACAATGATTGTATTTGCAAAGGTACGAAACATTTCATTCTGGAAACTTGCCGACATTTTAGCACCAAGTCTTATTTTAGCTCAAGCAATTGGTCGCTGGGGGAACTTTATCAACCAGGAAGCACATGGTGGCCCGGTGACACGAGAATTTCTTATGAATTTGTATTTACCCGAATTTATCGTGAATCAGATGTACATAGACGAAATGTATTATCATCCTACATTTTTATATGAGTCTTTTTGGAATTTTAGCGGTTTTATCTTGTTGATGTTTCTCCGTCGCTCAAATTTAAGGCAAGGAGAGTTGTTTTTAATATATATTATGTACTACTCGTTTGGCCGTTTCTTTATCGAAGGTATGAGAACGGATAGCTTAATGTTAACGGAAAATTTACGAATGGCGCAATTCATTTCCGTCATACTCATTCTCGCATCGATAATTATTATTTGGTACCGTCGAAAAAAGGGCACGCAGATATCCACTATACAGATAAAAGTATAGGTTAACGTACAGTCTCTCTTTTAGCTGAAAAAATACCATGTAACTCATTATATAAAGGTGGGAGTAGTATGTTTAAATTTGTTTGGAATTTTTTAAACAGGTAATGTCGACATTTACTTGCTCTTTAAAGAACTAGAGAAAGATGAAAAACGCTGTTAATATTAATTATTGTCTCGATTGTGGAAGTTCACAGCTATAAATGAATCAAGCTTTTTTTGAAAACTTAACTTAAACCAATCTTTTCTCAAAATGGATTCTTTTTAATTACTGTAAAATAAGAATTTGTGGGATGCTTTTTGATTAAATAATAACAACTTCAAACCCTTATAACAAAGAAAAAGATATGGCTCTCTTTTAAAAACAATGTTGACATCATCTTACAACTTCATTATTGTTAACATAAATAATATATTGGTTAACAATAATGAAAAGGGCGGGGATGATACATTGTATTATCTATCTTTAGCAAATGAGGTTTTGGAAGGTTATTCATTAACAGAAAAGGAGGCATTATCTATATTGGAATGTCCGGATGAAGATATTTTGCTGTTATTACACAGTTCCTATTTCATCAGAAAACACTATTTTGGCAATAAAGTGAAACTAAATATGATTATAAATACTAAATCTGGTGCATGTCCTGAAACTTGTGGGTACTGTGCTCAATCGCGAGATTCTACACATCCTATCCAAAAATACAAAATGCTAGACAAGGATTCTATCGTACAAGGTGCAAAAAGAGCTCATCAATTAAAAGCTGGCACATATTGTATCGTTGCGAGCGGTCGAGGACCAACTAGTCGTGAATTGAATCATATCTCAAGTGCTGTTCAAGAAATCAAGGAAAAATATGAGTTAAAAATTTGCGCTTGTCTCGGAATACTAAAACCAGGACAAGCGCAACAACTTAAAGAAGCTGGTGTGGATCGTTACAACCATAATATAAATACATCGAAAAATCATCATCCTCATATTACTACCAGCCATAGCTATCAAGACCGCGTTGAAACAATTACGAAAGTAAAAGCCGCACAAATATCTCCTTGCTCTGGAGTCATTGTCGGTATGAAAGAAACAAAACAAGATGTTATACAAATGGCATTTGCTCTAAAAGAATTAGACGCTGACTCCATTCCTGTAAATTTCCTCCATGCAATGGAAGGAACCAAATTAGAAGGTACGGATGAATTGAATCCACTATACTGCTTAAAAGTTCTTTGCCTATTTCGTTTTATCAATCCTACAAAAGAAATAAGGGTTTCGGGCGGACGTGAAGTAAACTTAAGAAGTGTGCAACCGCTTAGCTTATATCCAGCAAATTCGATCTTTATTGGAGATTATTTAACGACAGCTGGGCAAACGGATACGAAAGATTATCAAATGATAGAAGATCTCGGATTTGAAATTGATTATGAAGAAATAGAAGTATCCCGTATGTAGCAAAGCATAGCTTTTACAAAAAAGTTCAGGTGTTTCGTTTTAATGACTACTTTTTTCCCTACTAATTAACTGTCGTAAAAATATAAGCTATACATACATGCTTATACTTTTACGACAGTATTAGACATTACATTTCTAATTCAAAATCCTTAACATATGCTTTTGGTGTCAGAATCGCTTTACCATTAAAAGTGTCTAGTGGTTTCCCTTCTCGAACACGATTTGGTGTATCTGGATTAGCTAGCGCTTGACGAGCAATGGCAATAAAATCTGCTTGGCCTTTTGCAATAACAGCAGCCGCTTTTTTTGGATCGCCTAAGTTACCACAAGCAATGATAGGTTTTCCTGAAAATGTTTTAGCCGCTTCTGACATTGTCATCGTTCCTTCACCAAATCCTGGAGTAGTTGCATCATCGTCTGAAATATGAATATAGTCAACATTCGTTTTTCCCAACTCGGAGAAAATAATTTCTGCATCTTTTTCCCCACCAGGCCACTTGTAGCTTTTATTAGTTGCCTTTAATTGGGAAATTCGAATACCTAAAATCATCGTCCCTCCAATAGCTTTACTGACTTCCTCAATCAGCTCTTTAAGCAATCTAACTCGATTTTCCACACTCCCGCCGTATTGATCGGTTCGTTGGTTACTAATCTCAGACAGAAATTCATCTAGTAAATAGCCGTTAGCTCCATGCAATTCAACACCGCTAAATCCGGCTGCTTTTGCATATTTAGCTGATTGCACAAAGCCCTGTTTTATTTCTTCGATTTCTTCAATTGTCAACTCCTTAGCTTCCGGATAAGGTCCACTTCCATAATATATCTCGGCTTTATCTATTGGTGGAGTAAATGGTGATGGCGCTACAGTAACATCTGTATAGTAATTCCCTTGTGTCTGTGCTCCCCCATGCATTAGTTGAGCAATCATTAATGATCCATGCGATTTCACACTATCAACAATTGGCTTCCAAGCTGCGGCATGCTTCTCGGTCGCTAAACCACCTTGAAATTTATACGCTTGACTATATTTTGTATCAGGGTAGACTCCTTCTGTAATAACTACAGCAAAACCACCTTTGGCAAATCGTTCGTAATAACGGTGTACCCGCTCATTCGGTGTCCCATCCTCAGCAGAACTCACTCTTGTCATTGGGGCTAAAATATACCGATTTTTCAGCACATACGTACCAAGATATCCTTGTTCAAATAGATTATTCATAAGGCTCACCCTACTTTCTTGTAAAATTATAAGAAAAATTTGTTATTTAATTCAATTTTATTGAAAATATTATTACACAAAACAGATTGGTTTACTATTATTTTGCCTAGTAAAGTGAAAGTTTATTCTAAGGGGTTGTTTATCCATGAAGCTAAAAACGAAAGGTATGGCTATCAAAAGCCTTCCCTATTCTTGAAAAAGCAATCCACTCTTTCTTCATGCGAGGTATTGCTATGGAAGCTTCCTTGTCCTCCGAGATATAATTCTCAAGCTTTAGTTTGAAGACTTATTACAAAGTCTTAAATGAGCGAAATACACTTTCTAAATACGCGTTTATAAACAAAGAGCTATCCTATTAATAAAATAAGAATAGCTCTTTTCTTCCCTTTAACCATTTAATTTATTGCTTTAAGACACTTGCATTATCTGTTTGATTTTTTTTATTTTGTCTGCATCAAGCGATTTATCAAATGAATCATTAACTCGTACCCCTGAGCCAAAGTGGAAAGCTTGTGGTTCTATTTGATGATAAACATCTGCAAATGTTTCTGCTCTTAAACCGTGGCCAACCATGATAGATAAATGCGTATCCTTTGCCAAATGAATTAATTGATTAAGCTGAGGAATGGCATCTGGAGCCTTATAATCTCCGCCAGCAGTTAAAATCGTTGTAATTTGGCTATATTTTGCCAAGCATTCTAATGCTTCTAATTGATTACGAGCAAAATCAAATGCACGATGAAATGTCACTTCTAAACCATCTGCTACATCCAATAACTGCTTAATTACTTCCTCATCTACCGTTTGTTCTGGTGTCAAAGCACCAATAACAATTCCATTTGCACCAAGATTTTTTATCATTTCAATATCAGATTTCATTGTCTCTACATCATTTTTATTATAAACAAATGATTGACTATGGGGCCGCACCATAACATTAACCGGAATACTCACAGCCTCCATTGTCTTATTCATTAAACCATAGCTAGGGGTTATGCCTAATTCAGTCATAGCAGGACTAAGTTCAATTCGATCTGCACCAAATTGCGCTGCATCCTTTACATCTGTTAAATTCGTTGCAATTACTTCTAAAAGCATGGATACCCTCTCCTTATAATAATCCTACCTATATCGTACTTGATCCAAAATAGATTTAACAGACCAATTGCATGCAATGTTCACCTTTTCGCACGTTTAAATGAATATTTTTTGAAAAACTAGTGATTTCCTTATTGAAAACCCTTTTTTCTGCCAACCCACCTATCAATAAAGGTATTTTATACTTAGCAAGCTTACTATTAGTGCTATGATAAGCAATCCTAGTAAACCCCATTACACCCAATCGGCAAGATATGTTTCAATGATAGGGCACAAAGATAATAGCTATTCCATAACAGATGAAAAATATACCCATTTCCTTAGCAAGTTGATTTTTGTTCCCTTTAAAAGTTGACTCATCATAACCAGTAAAAAGGATAAGCAGTTTTTTCTTCCAAATTAACCATCCAAACAATAAAAAAATCATCCCGATTAAACTAGATAGAATGTTGGACGGTAAAAATTCCAAGTCCATAGGGGTTTCACTCCTTTGTCATTAACGCTAGCTCTATTGGATTCTAAGACTTTACTAACCCACTCCATAAGAAGTTCAAAAATTCCCTCAGAAACGATATAACCTATTTTTTAGTTTTGAACATATTTAAAATAAAAAAATACCATAGCTATCTATATCGAACTGTTTTTATTATCTAAATTCTTTTACATTTATTTGCTCTTTTCGTTACGATATGGTTTAATTACAAGTAT
This sequence comes from Virgibacillus proomii, assembly GCF_900162615.1. Lineage (NCBI taxonomy): Bacteria > Bacillati > Bacillota > Bacilli > Caryophanales > Bacillaceae > Virgibacillus > Virgibacillus proomii. The sequence goes on from NZ_FUFN01000007.1 coordinate 99,864, forward strand.
ATAGCTAAATATGTTGTTTCACTAGGGGAGCAATTTTAATGCTGAGAGAGGAAACTTGACCCTTTGAACCTGATCTAGTTCGCACTAGCGTAGGGAAGTGGAAATCGTTTGTAGGCACTAAAACGATCAGGATCGCTTACATAACCCATTCCTACTTATCTAGTAAATGGGTTTTTTAATTGCAACAAGTTACCCTCTCCAGCATTAAAATATTATAAGATTGGAGAGGAGCTTAAAACATGCGATCATTATTTACAGACCGTTTATGGAAAAAGGTCGAACCAATTTGGAAGGCCTATTTGGAACACCCTTTTGTCAAAGGCTTAGGCGAAGGTTGGTTGGATAAAGAGAAGTTTAAGCACTGGATGAAGCAGGATTACGTTTATTTAATGGAATATTCTCGTCTGTTTGCTTTAGGAAGTGCAAAAGCAACGGATTTAACAACGATGACTACTTTTGCCAACTTATTACATGGAACATTAAATATGGAAATGGATTTACATCGAAGCTATGCAAGCAAATTTAATATTAGCGCACAAGAACTGGAAGAAACAGAAGCAGCAGCAACAACTACTGCTTATACAAGTTATATGCTAAACGTTTCTCAGCGTGGTGGGGTGGAAAATACAGTTGCCTCGGTACTAGCCTGTGCTTGGAGCTACAATTTTATTGGAAAAACATTAGCAACATGGCCAAATGCTTTAGAACATGAGTTTTACGGCAATTGGGTACAGATGTATTCTTCCGATGAATTTACGAAACTAGCAAACGATTGTATTGATTTAATAAATACGATCGCCAAAGATAAACCGGAGCATGAACTTGCCATTTTAGAGGATATTGTTGTAAAAACCAGCTATTTTGAATATATGTTTTGGGATATGGCAGAAAATAAAGCGATGTGGCCGATTCCTAGTGCCGTAACGGTTTAAACTATCTCCTATATTCTCCTGCCCGATGATGTATGCATCATGAACTTGCTTCTAACTGTTATGTTATAGAAGTTGCAACTGATGTTCATATAATAAATAGCGCAGCGAGTCATATTCTTAATGGCAAACTGCGCTTTTTAATAATCGATATTCATTTATTATCCCATAACAATTCAATTACTGATTAAAAAACCATTCTTGCTAGAGATCACGCAAAACTTTTATTAACAACTAGTTAAACTTAGATTTATTACAGCGAAACTGAACCCAACACTAATATATAGAGCAAAAATGAAAAGCGCTTGATTAGCAACGTACATACTGGAACTTCTGACGAGTAAAGAAAACATGCTCCTGTAACAGAGGTATGCCAGCGCCTGAGGGCAAGTCCGCTTTTTAGTCGTTTAGATGCGAACCAAAGTTGTCTTATAGTACCTATTTTTTCTACTAAATCAACTGTTGATGTTAATCTTGAAATAGAGAATGCCGCTTTGCAAATAGAACCGAATTTAATAAGAACCGTATGGAGCAATCTATTGGATAATACCAGAAAAGCGATTCATCATGATCTTGGTAAAGTTACCTTAAGCGGGAACACTTTATCAACGTACGTCACAATGGAAAAAGTGTGGAAGAAAAGGGCGGACATGTAGACCTCATCAACGGAATATTACATAAGAACTTATCCATTGTGTGCTGATCTTAAAAAACAGACACGTAACATCACCCAATCTATTGTGCTGTTTACGTGTCTTAACTCATTCACTTATTTTGTTAGATATTCCTCAAGTGTAAGATTATTTTCCATGATTTCCTTAGCTGCTTTTTTCCCTACATAACGAATATGCCATGGCTCATATTGGTACTTAGTTATATCCTCTTTCCCTTTAGGAAAACGGATAATAAATCCATAATCTGCTGCGTGCTCTGCTAACCATTTTCCTTCATCTGTATTTGCAAATTCCGTCGTTAAATCAAAATTAATATCCGGGCTTGTTACATCCATTGTTAAGCCAGTTTGATGTTCACTCTCTCCTGGTCGGGCACTAACTAAATTAGCCTCTTTTTCTCCTAAAGACTGCACATTAGAATTAAAGACATTGACTTGCCGATCATAGGAACGATAACCGGACTGTGCATACAATTCGAGCCCCTCTTTTTCTGCAGCAGCAAATAGTTCTTCTAATGCAGGAGCTGCAATGTCACGCATTTTTTTCTTTGGTAAATCTTCCTTAAATGGGAAAGGAACATTAGGCGTAACTAAATCGACTGGAATATAATCTTCCGGCAATGCATTTTCTTTATTAACCAATGCTAATTGTTCATGCGGATTTGCTAAAACATTCGAGCCATCATTGGTTGTTACAGGTTCTGCTTTAGCAGGTAATGCTTTACCCGGCTGATAGCTACTGGTATCTTTCGCAAGCAACTGTTCTATCATCTTGGCAGTTTCCTGGGAATATACACCTGTTACTGATAAATCATGTTGCAGTTGCAAGTCGGTTATTGCCCAAACTGTAGCAGCATCAAACTTCCCACTACTATCTATTTGGTAACCAATTTTTTTTAAACCTTGCTGTAATGCTTTAACATCTTGACCACTGTCTAATTTCTGCAATTCTCCCTCAGGAAGCTGTATATTTTTTCCTTCTTTTTCGCCACCATTTTGTTCCTCTTTTGCTGAGTGTTTATCGCTATCTGCACATGCCGTTGTGAATACAAACACAAATAATAATACGATAAAGCTGATAATATATTTTCGCTTCATTTCTTTCTCTCCCTACAAACGATAAAAAATCTATTAAAAATTTAATTTTACCTAGCTAAACGGTAGTAATTGACACTTCTAAAGTATGGATAATTTTATTATTATTTTAATTTGCTTACCTGCTTGCTTATTATATTTATCCGAATGAATAGTTACTAATTCTTCGGGTTCATCATACATTCTAACTCTATAAATATAGAAAAGCTTAATTATCTTTTAAAATGTAATAACTATTATGGAGAACACCTCGATCCCTTAACTCAATAGATGCTCAGCTAACCTTAAATCGGTTCTTGTAAGTAATAAATGTTAAAGCCGCCTACACTAGAACCTTCGAAAGCATTATATTGGATACTAATATATGCATCCGGTAATTGTTTATTCTCATTGCTGTTTTTCCATCTAAAGATCTTTTAACCTCTAACTGTCCTTGTCATTATACCATCTGCACCAGCGTTTCGTAAGGATTTTTCAATCGCTTATGGATTACTAAGGTTCTATCTTTTTCATAAAGGTTATTGCATGGATTCCTTCCTCCATGACCAGGATTGATCATAACTATGTACCTACTTCAATTTTCAAAAGCGGCTTTCACATCTAAAATTTCTTGTTCAGCACTAAGTTTTGATACTTTCCTTCACATGCAACTGAAATTAAGATAAATAGTAAAAGGGATTTTTTTCATACTGCTCTGCTTCAATAATAACAATTCCTCCTTTCACTGGCATTTTTAACCGTTGATTGCTATTTTTTTAATCCAAATAATATTTTTTAGTCTAGTTCTATTGTTTAGTTTCTAAATAAAAAGCATCTATTTATACTAATTCTTGCATCGTAGTTGCATCTTTACTATAAATAGAATATTCCATCCTCTTATTTTAAAGAATTCGTCTAAGATTATTTATCTTAATAGAATATTTAATCAAACCGTTATTTTATGTTTCAAAAATACATTTAATAAAGGTTTCCGACCTTTTTTGCCGAATAATAAAAATAGAGAATAATATCCATTTAGATCTGTTGATCAATTAAATAGGGAATGGGATTGATGTATGATGCAATATGATAGGGAAAATAAAACAATTACTACGAAAAGGCTATTGTTGCGACTTTTTCAAAAGACGGATGCCGCTACTGTCACTAAGCTTTGTAACAGTTATAATATGTATAAAAATACATTATACTTGCCTTATCCTTATTCCATCGACGATGCTTTATCGTGGATGGAGCAACATCTCGATAATTTTAACGCTAATAAAATATATGAATTTGCTATAACAGATAAAGAAACAAGGAAATTATATGGAGCAATAGCTCTATCTAACAATCAAACATTCAATAATGGTGAAATTGCCTATTGGATTGGTGAAGATTTTTGGGGAAATGGATATGCTACAGAGGCAGCACAAGCTATCATACAGTTTGCATTTGATGAAAATCAATATCATAAAGTATTTGCTCGATACTTTCATTCAAATCTGGCTTCAGGAAGAGTTCTACAAAAATTAGGAATGAGAAAAGAAGGAGTATTAATAGATCATGTAAAGAAAGAAAATCAGTATAAAAATTTAGTATACTATGGAATTATTAACCCTAGAGATTCATAGGACTGCTAACTTACAAACAATTTACAACTCCTATTTTAGAGTACTGATTAAGTTCATTTTACTAATCGGTGAAGGGAACCATATTACCTAGGTTCCCTTTAAACTTAGATTCCAATGAACAAGATTATTACATGGAACTGATTTTACCTTTCCGGCCGTCCAATCCCCCTTAAAAAAATGCTAAAATAAGTCTGTGGCATTAAACAATTGGCTCATTCACTTATACATAAATTTTACAATGGCAAATTAACTTTATTGCTAAAGTTTAATTATATTTAGAAAAACTTGGCTTGTCGCCAAGTCTTTAGCGAAAGCTGTAGCTTTTCTTATACGATAAAGTGAAACTTCATTCCGTGGAATGCTTTTTACACGGAATGTTAGTACCACAAGGGTATGACCTAAATGCCCTTGAACCAATCGGGCATTTAGGTGCCGTTTCCCACTTTGACCCTTTTGTATCAATTCAGGTCTTGAAGTGGGAGTCTTAGGGCACCTTACATGCGGGATAAACCCTAAAATTTTATACTTTTCTATAGTATAAAAAAACGCTGCCCCAAAGTAATGTTCTTTAAGACAGCGTTTCTGCATTTATTTACGATAGTTCTGGCCAATATTCTTTATTGGCTTCATATAAATCATCAAGTAAATCTTTCGCCACTTTCGCACTTGGTACAATTTTGGATAACGTTAATGCTTGCCATAATTTTTGATATGACTTTTCGCACCAAGCATCAACAACCAATTTTTCTACAGCTACTTGTTGTTCCATAAGCCCTTTTTGGAAACGAGGGATTTCTCCCATTACTAGTGGTTCGGGACCTTGACTGCCAACAAGACATGGAATTTCCACCATAGCTGTTGGATCAAAATTACTAATTGCCCCATTGTTTTCCACAATCAAAAGCATCCGCTCTTTCGAATTATAAGCGATCGCACGAGCCAAATCGACGATATAAGAAGCGTGCTCATCAATGTGTAATTGTGTTCCTTCTGCCGTTTGATTGTCAATGATTTTTTGGCATTCGCCAAATACAAACTTTTCACGTCCATCCATAACCTCATTAGCTCGAGTATATTCAGGATTCGAGTGTTCTACTACAGAATCCGGATAGAAATAATATTTTAAATACGTATTTGGCAATGTTGTCGGATCAATCGCATGAACATCTTTTGCTTTAGCAAATGTACTGTTCCAGCTTGCATCGGAATGCTGCTTACTTTCATCTGGAGTAACATAGCCATACTTAGCAACATGGTCGCGAATCTTTGGCAGTAAGTCATTGCCTTCTTTATCACGAATATCAAACCACCAACCAAAATGGTTTAAGCCAAAATATTTCACTTCCAATTCTTTACGGGAGGACAAACCAATTGCAGATGCCATTAATTCCTCAATACCAATTGGCATATCACAAATATTCAATATTTTAGAGTTTGGGCGTAAACGGCGTGTTGCCTCTGCAACAATTGCTGCTGGGTTCGAATAATTTAAAAACCATGCATTCGGTGAATATTTTTCCATGTAATCAATTAGCTCAATTACCGGGCCTATTGATCTCATACCATAGGCAATCCCACCCGGGCCACAAGTTTCCTGACCCACAACTCCATATTTTAATGGTATTTTTTCATCTTGTTCCCGCATCGCATATTTACCAACGCGAATATGTGCCATAACGAAATCAATATGACTAAATGCTTCTTCGGGATCAATCGTTTCTACAAAGTTTATTTCTGGAGCTCTTTCCTTCAATAAGATTCGGCATGCTCCTGCCACAGTCCCTTGTCGCTTCTCATCATTATCATATAATTTTATTTCTTTAATGGGAAATCTGTCTAGGTTTTCTAACAGCATTAAAATGATCCCGGGTGTAAACGTACTGCCTCCGCCAGCGATTGTAATTGCAAATTTTTTCATGTTCATTTTTCCTCCTTGATGTAAGTTAATTTTTCGCTTCGTTAATCATTACTTCTATGGAATCACGGATCTGTGGTACAGAAAGTCCAACAATAACTTGAATGCTCTTGTTATTCCTTACCACCCCGTGCGCTTCCCCATCTTCTTTAAAATACGTATCATCTCGTACTTTATTTGGATCTACTACCGTGACACGTAGTCGTGTGGCACAGTTTGTTACATCCTCGATATTTTTTGCACCGCCAAGCCCTTCCAAATAAACAGCGGCTTTTCGATCATATTCATTATCATATTGTTCAAAATCAGCTGTTCGTGCTGCAGCTGTCTGCTCTTTACTTCTCCGGTAATCCTTTTTCGTGTAAAGCTTTGTTTCACCACTACCCGTTTCACGTCCCGGCATCGGGATATCAAACTTCAAAATTAATAATTTGAATGTGTAATAATAAATAATAATAAAGATAAAACCAATGATAAATTGTGCTACATATACACCCCAGTGATTCCCCATGAGTGGCACCCAGTTGGTTGCAGCAATTTCAATTAAACCGCCACCCATATTACCTACTAGTCCAAATCCATGCATAATCGTTACCATCGTTGCACCTAAAACAGCATGAATGGCAAATAGATATGGCGCAATAAACAAGAAAGTGAATTCAAGTGGCTCTGTAATTCCGGCAAATACAGCTGTTAATGCTGCTGCAAACAATAATGCTCCAACTTTTTTACGTTTTTCTGGCTTAGCCGTATGATACATCGCAAGAGCAATACCAATAGAACCAAACATTTTTATATTTCCTTGTAATAAAAATCCACCACCAGGAAAAATTTCATTTAATCGCTCTGTAGATTGGGAATATTCCGTTAAATGGGAAATCCAATATGATTTCATACCTCCATCAATAACTGCAGGTCCAAATTCAAATGGTGTATAAATAAAATGATGTAATCCAGTCGGTATTAAAATGCGCTCTAGGAAATGGAATAACCAAACACCAACATAACTAGAAGAAGCTAAAAAGTCCTGTAAAGATGCGATCCCATTTTGAACCATTGGCCATACCCAGCTTGTAAGAAAAGCAAGTGGTATCATTACTACGAAAGAAATCATCACAACGAATGGTCCACCCTGGAAAATTCCAATCGATTCCGGCAATTTTTTCTCATAATAACGATTATGAAGCCAAATCACGATACCTGAAATAAAGATAGCTCCAATAATATTCGTATCTAATGTTTTAATTCCAATAATTTCTTTTAAACCACTAGTTCCTCCAACCTCAGCCGCAAAATCGACCCCAAATGCAGGCCCCCAAAGCGTTAATATTCCATTAATAAAATAGTTAAACATTAAATAACCTACTACTGCCGATAGGACCGCACGACCAGGCGCTTTTTTAGCTAACGAGATCGGTAACCCTATAACAAATAGAAGCTCCATCTGTTTAAAAACTGTCCAGCCACCATTTTCAATCAATGTCCAGAATTGGTACCACATACCATCAGGATTGGCAAGATCCCCCATCACTGATTCATTTTTAAAAAGTATAGCTAATCCTACAACAATACCAAAAAAAGGAAATAACAGGACAGGGACGATCATCGCACTCCCAAACCTACGTATTGCATTCAAATTCTCCACCACCTTATTTATAGTTAGTTGAAAATCTTACATGAAGCTAGGAAATGGAAAATGAAGGGATGATAATGACGATTTGCTTCTTATGATTCCGTTTTCATTTCCTAATTCAAGTATAAAAGTGGAATACCTAATACTTCAATACGTTCAAGGCTATTAGGGAAAACGATAACTTGTATGAACGCGTTTTCATTTATTGGGAATTTTCCCAAAGCGTTTTTTATCGGTTAGCGACGACTGACATATGGGAGGAAAAAAATTTGTCTCTACAGGATCGGTTAATTTTTAAATGAATGATTGTCGCTCTTTAAGTTATTAACAGATAGCGAAAAACAAAGAAGCCTTTCTGGAAACGTTCTCGCTTATGTAAGCAAAATGTAAGTATCTCCATACGTTGTATTGATTTTTTATGTCTATGCTATACTTGATATAATACTTATAAATACAAGGCAGGAGTGTCCGATGAGGTTAGAGAAGGTAATTAACGAAAATTATGAAAAATTAAACGAAAATGATCTGCATGTACTTAAATATATATTAAGTCATAAAGATACTTGCTATGATCTAAGTATTAATGAATTGGCAGATGTTTGTTTTGCCTCTCGTTCATCTATTCATAGACTAACCAAGAAATTAGGTTTTAGCGGTTATAGCGAATTTAAAGTATTTTTGAAATGGGAAGAAGAGTTGCAACATCAAGGCGGCAATTTTAGTGAAGTATTAGAAAATGACATAGCAACAACACTTAAAAACTTAAAATCAGTTGACTTTGACAGTATTAGCAAAAAAATATATGAAGCAGACCGAATTTATATCCATGGTACAGGAACAGCACAATTAATGTGTGCTTCGGAATGTCAACGATTGTTTTCCATGGTTCAAATATTTATGATTATCATCCATGATCAGGTAGAGTTTGACACGATGCTTCCAATGATGAAATCTAATGATTTAGTCATTATTATTTCTCTTTCCGGAGATACGCCTTCTATGCTGCCAAATATTAAACAATTAAATGCCAAAGGAATAGACGTTATCACAATTACCAATTTAAAAAATAACAAGCTCGCACAGATGTCGCCGCAAAACATATACGCTACAACAACACCTGAAATGACAAAGAAAGGAGTAGAAATTGTATCGTTTGTTCCTTTTTATATTGTTATTGAGAAAATGTATCGGAAATTTATCGAGTATAGCGAGAAGCAAGCATGATATTCGTCTATTATTTTGTAAAAATTATTCCGCCAAAAGAAATTATTTCTTCTAGGAGAGGTTCTTGTCTGTTTACATTGGACATCTTCTCGTGATTACAATCTGGTTTAATTTCGGTTTTCTATTTTTAGTTCATTTTGGCTTGAACAATGTAGTTGCTGAAGAAATTGGCGATAGTGATAATGCATTTTATTCTGAGATATTTGCGGCTTTATGTTGTACCATATATTAAGAATGAATCAGGGGAATGGTAAATATTATCTTTAAAAAGGCATGAAAATATTATTAAAGATGAGATTAGTGTTTTGACGGAGGAGAATCATTCTAAAGAAGGTTTAATGCCTTTTGCATATCGTGAAACTTACAAGTTTGTTTATACAACAACTACAAACTATGTGGAAATCCGCTTAAAGTAACGGCTGATATTAATTGTACAACAAGTACATGTAGTTATAGGTAACATAGTTACTACTAAAATTGTTACCGTTACGTATGAAACGGCTACAGCAATAGAATGAGTAGTTATTCAATCATCTTTGGGTATTAATTACTTGTCTGCAAAAGCATCTATTAGTCCCATTACTTTTAATTTTAAAAAGGGTCAAAAAGGTATATTGCTTTTTTAAGCTTATAAGATTAAGAAAAATGGCTTTTTTAAGCTCTGGGCTAATCAGGGTATGGGGATGTAGGAAAGGTTAATCAGGATATGTTTGCTTACCAAAATAGTTATCTAGTGGAAAACAGACGGAATAATTTATTTTGCATTCTGAAAAAAATAGATCATCGTAACATTAAAATCCTAACATCCAAATAGTTGAACCTAAATAAATGAGTAGAAAGGAATTGAATATTTCCTTCTTGTCTTCTGGTTTTAGGGTTTCCCACCTTTCTAAGTCAGACTTGGGGGCATTTCCTTTTCCTATACCCCTTCCATTAAACGAATTGTCAAAAGTTCTTTATTAAAAACTTATGTTTTGATTGATTTCATGGCAGTTTTCAACAAAAAACTTGCCTCCCCTAATTTTTTAGATAATTGAGGTTATCACACACAACATCTCAGAATAGAAGTGACAAGTTTGTATCCTCAAACTATAACCTATTTATTAACTTAAGAAAGAATGTTCCTATCAATAAGTCCTATCAAAATTACAAGTGATATTATAAAATCCGGCTTTATAGACGCACTGACACCTTACTTATTTGACCTGTCACCCTTCAGCATTCAAAACTTTCTTAGCAGTAAATTCGTCAATCACTAAAGAATTTATATTTTTACCAGGAATTGCCGCAAGAGTAATATCATTTTTAAATGAGTGAGCAACCACTCCAATCGACCTCTTTTTCTTTAAAAAAGACTCCAATGGTACTCCGATAACATAATTATTTGGTAGTTAACCTTTTCTCCCCTTTCATCAACATTTGTACGAGGATGTGACCAACTACAGCCTTTTTAATGTATTCTTTTCTTTTCGCCTCTCCTAAATAGCCTGTCCGATGCAAACTTGAGTTTTTTTCTGAAAGTGAGCCGAGCTTCCGTTCTCCGTTTGATAATGAATTTACCTAGTTTCGACAATGCAAAACCCCCTTCCCGTTAATTAGGAAAGAGGGCATAAAATACCTCTAGTTTATTCGATTAATGATTTTTTTAAGGTATGACATATAGTAAGATTTACGTTAGTCACATCACCTACAATTACAGTCATATCAATTTAACGCCCCCGGCAGGATTCGAATATAAGCTATAAGTATTGATATATCAAGGGTGTAATTTTTTATGTGTAAAATATGTGTAAAAAATATTTTTGTGTAAAGAGAAGGCATAACAACCTTCTCTTATTACTTATTTTATATTTATCAAATGTAACTTGCAATGAATCTACACCGTATCTATAATCTATAGCCAAAACACAGCCCAACTTAGTGATGCTGCAGATATAAGGAATATGATTAAAATACCTATACCTGACGATTCTTCTTTTTTGTCTTTTGTAGATGTGATCATTACTCCTCCGAACACCGTTAATATAAACGCACCAACTAAAATAGCAATAATTTTTAATATAAATGTCATTAATAAATTCCCCTTTTTATTACGTCTTTTGTCCCCATTCTACTATAAACACGTCACTAAAAGGGAAAGATTGCGGAAACATATTTATGAATTTTTTACTAGTTTGTAAAACTGAAAAAATGAAGGCATAACAACCTTCTCTTTATTCTACATCCACAATAATATTAGCACTTATTTTATGATACTGATAATTACCAACATCAAAAGTAATCATTTTTGTTTCAGGGTTAGCACTTTGGATAACTCCTGTAAACTTTTCATATTTCCCTCTGTTATATGTAGTGATCGTTACCTCATTTTTAAATTCCAGTGCTTCCCCTAGTTTTTCGGACAACTCAACTAGTCTGTCCTCTGTTAAATTTGGCTTGTTACTAGCTGACCTTTTCTTCGTCTTTGGTGGTTTTGGCACAGCAGTCATTTTTATAACCTCCTTAATAAGAACATTTGTTTTCACCACCATTATAGAAGAACGTAGGTTCTTATTCAAGAGTTTTTTATTTTAATATATAAATTGATGCGGATGACTAAGGGAAGAGAACAGCTTCAGTTTCCCGATATTAGTTGCTTAACTAGCTAATTGAAGGGAGAGTTTGGAAAATGAGAAACTGAAGCAGAAGTTAGGGGAATGCGGAGGGACGGTTAAATTCTCCTCCCTCTCATCTAAGTATACCACAAAATCATGAAAATATTACTAATAACTGATCGAACTGTAAAGAAGAAGCACTATTTGAAAATAATTTGCATATAATAATTTAGGGTTAGCTCCGATCCTATTTTATGAGCCCCTTAATTGGGGCTTTTTTTCTAATTCTCCCCGTAAATCTACAGTTAATTTATATTCACAATTATGTGTTTTATTTCATATATTAATTTTATAAACACCCTATACAACTCTATTTAACACCTTCTTTCATTGGGAAGCCCCTCGAATAAGGACTTTTAATCCACATCAATGTTTGCTATTTAAACACTTCTTTCAGTTTATTCTTGTATTGTAACCAAATAATTTCCTTCAGTATCCTATAGAAGTATTTGCACTCTCAACTGATTAAGAAGTTATTTAAGTAAAATACAAAAAAGCCCTTACTACGGGGCTTTTGTTTTTTTAAAAAACTTATTAAATCACAAAAAGTTTTCTTGTCTCACCATTTTCTCAATATATCTAACGGCTTTTACTTCGTTTTTTTGTTTATAAGTATAAAACTTATGTAGTAGCCTATTAAATTCACTAGGAATGATAGGTTTCCTACGTTTATAAATAGATTTATGTAGGTCGTTAAAATATTCTATAGTATATAATTCATCTAATTTCAAAAAAGATGGTTGATCTAGAGGAGGAAAATAGTTTTTTATCTTCTCGTTTGAAGGATAAAGTAACTTTTTCTCCTTCCCTCTAGTCGATGATATGTTAAGAAGATCAAGAGTTCCGTTATTTTTATCTATTACAAGAAAAGGTCTCTTTGCATTACATGGGGCTCCGTTAGCAAACGGAAGTTGAAGAGCTAGTACATGTCCAGGGATAATCAAGATATAATTAGCCCTTGCTCTTTATCCATTGTTACCGTATATACTTCATCTGAACACTTCAACTCTTCCAGTTTTGCTAATGTCTTTTCGTCTAAGCGTATTTCGCTTGAGTTATAATAAAATGTGACCCCATTTACTACTTCGTAATTCATATAATCCTCATTCTCGCTATATGCTTCTAACATTTGTTTTACATTGTTTACATCTTCCATGAACAAACCATCTAACGGCTTAATAACATTTTTTTCTCTCATATAACGCCCAGGTTGATTAGTTTGTGATTCTTTAAAAGGCACTTTCCAACTAACAAACTCATGATTCAACTCTGAAAGTTCTTTCGCATCCATATTACCAAATATTTCCGATGTTAAATTTAAAGTATAATTAACTTCAGGACTATTAAACCCTTCGAAATCCTCAGCTTGATCTATTAGATGATCTAACTCGTTTCTATAAGTCAAGCGTACATCATTAATAACAGTACCGTTTTCATAAGCCCTCATTTCTTCGGGAAATAACAATTTATTGTGTTTCGCGAAATGAATCAGTTGAGCAAAATATAATAACTTCTGCAATTTCATATTGCCATCAAAAGTATCTCTAGGGGAATCAAGTTTATGCTTTATAAACCATTTAGCAATATCAATCGCTCTAACTTCTTCCAAGACTATACCTCCTTAAAAATTCAGATTTTTTTCAAAACAAGTCTATATGCCTATTATAGTATAAATAAGCACCATTTAAAACAACTTTTGTTTAAAATAGTTACTTTCAGATAAGTTTTTTAACTTATTTTTTTAATTTTAAGTGGTTTTAATCTATCCACACATCAATAATATTTTCAAATGGCAGGCGTTGCCCAGCTATGTCTATGTATTTATTTTGCCTATTAATGCTGGTTATCTTGCCTTTAGCTTTATAAAAGTCGTGTTTATCATAATACTTCAATTCAATTGTTAAACCATTTACCAACGCCATCCATAGCTTTTGGTTAATTTCTTCTATTTGTTGTTCGTCTAGTATCGGTTTTTCTTTATGTTCTTGTTCTTTCCATATTTCTTCCAACATTTCAACGTGTTCGGGCATCATGATAGATGTCCATTTAATAGTACCCCGATCATTTACCATTATGCACCAACCTTCTTTCTTACCTTTCCGGCCGATAATATATTTTCCATACTAAATGTTCTTACTTTTCTTCTGTAATAGCAATAGGCTAAAATACTATCTTTGTCGATTCTCAATACACGTATGTAGCGCTCAGTTACTTTGTTTTCACTGTCAATATAAAAGATGATTATCTTTTGTTTACTCTCTATAGACCGTTTAAACAACCCTAACATGATTACACCACCTTAGAACGTTTGTTCCTATAATAACACAAAACGGAACGTTTGTGCGTGTTATTTTATGGAAAAATAAATTTAAAAAAGTTTTGTTTTCCTGTTGACATGCGATAACGCATTTGGTATATTATAGATAGTTAATAAATGCGGTGACGCATTATACGGGGAAAAGAAAATGAGAAACAAAATAAAACAAGAAATTATTAGAATAGAAACTGCTCCGCTTTATGTTGGTGAAACCCTCATCTATGGGGAAAGAAAAATGTCTAGTTTTTTACTGGAAAACATTGAGGGTATTACTGATTTAGGGATGGAATTATATGAAAAGAATCCTAATGCAACTGTTTATCAACTTGCACATAATTCACTAAAATTAGCTTATGGAAATTAAGGAGGAATTAACTATGGATAGAGATCAAAAATTTGGTCGTTTATTAGCAATAGCAAACATACTAAGTAACAAAGTATTTGAAAGTGGTAAGCCGTCTATTGCTCAAAAGCATATGTCACGATTTAGCAAAAAGCCTGCTATCGCTTTTGAAAAAATACATGCTGAACTTATGGAGTACGCTCCAAAGTTCGGGAATGATGAAATGGTTCTTTTCAACATGTTTGAGGAAATATTATCAGACATGGACGAGAAGGAATTTTCAAATGAACCACTCAGTCCACAGTATTTGCATTCATATTATGAGGAACAAAGCGCATTAAATAACATGATCGGAGTGGAGGAAGCTGCAAAGATACTTAATCTGTCTCCGGGGACAGTGAAAAATCACTGTGCAGAAGGTAAAATAAAAGCAAAAAAAATCGGAAAAACATGGATAATTGATAAAAGATTACTTAATGATTAATCGCCTTAAAAATAAAAAACGAAAAGGGGAATAGAAATGGTAAAACTTTATTATGAGGATATTGATGTAATATTCAAGCCTACCCCAATAAAAGGAGTAGGCTTTTAATATTGTTATTGCACATCATTTTTATACACCCAACTGTAAAGCTCTTTAAGCAATACACGGTCGCTTTTAGCCTGTTGAATAGTATAAGTCTTACCTAAATATCTAGGCGGTATGTGCTGTCCTGTGGCGTATTTAACGGCTGATCTTTTTAGTGTTACTCGCTGACCAGGTTTAAATGATTTTGGTTTGCTGGATACCGTAGAACCACGCTGTAATTTATTTAACAACGCAACGTTTTGGCTAGCTGTGCCACGATAATTTTTTATACCGTATTTGGCAGCTAAACGCTTGCGATTATTAAAGCTTGAATCTATGCCACGGGCTTTAAGATAATCCACTATACTATGATACTTCTTGCTGGATGGTTTAGTTGATTCCCTAATACTAGTTGACTTACTATTTCTGATGCCATCTTTAAATGTTTCCCACATGCCTAATAAAAGTCGTGGGCAATTTTTTCCTGTCCAGTGCTTGTGTGGCACTACATTGCTAATGCTGATATTATGCTTTTTCATTAATTTTTTAATTAACCATTGGGCATTTTTAACAGCCTTATCAAAGTCACCGTCACTGTTTTCGCATATCTCTATGCCGATAGACTTCATATTCCCGTTTCCATTACCATCACCAGCATGCCAGCCATTTTCATTTGTAGGTAAATGCTGATAAATTTCTTTGTCATCAACTGTAAAATGCCATCCTACTGTACGACCACCTGCACCATTATGCAAGTAGCGGCTATGCATTTCTGCGTCAGCGCCTTTATTAGAGTTGGCAGTGTTGTGTACTGTAATGTATTTTGGATTCATGCGAAATCCTGGGCGTTGTTTCTTTTGTGATACCGGTATAAAATCTTTAGTGATTTTAGGCATTATTTCAACCCCCGATCACGCAGAAATTTATCGTTGTGTTGTGCTTTTTTAGTAACGTTGTTGTCCTTCCACCATGCATAAATTGCCATAGCTACTGTTGCAACTGTTGATACAGCTTCGTATATTTGATCTTCGCTGAATGGCAACGGATTCCAGCCAAATATAATTAGAGTTTGGTTAATCAGCAGAATAGCTAACACAACTAACCTTACAATTGCCTGTTTCATGTTAATTCCTCCTTTTTTTAAAAAACGGCTTGCCCGATTGGACTAGCTGTTTAAATAGCTTTCTGCTTTCTTTTCAGCCATAGTCGTTTTCACGTCAACGTACTGCATCAAGTCATTTCTTAATTGTTTGTTTTCCGCTTCTAACATGTCTACTCTATTTTCTAGCGCTTTTAATCTATCCTCCACACAAGCTTTAATCACTATATCACCGTTATCTTTAACTACCAACGAACCTTTATTTGACGATATATTAACCATAAAAACACTCCTTAAAATTTATCAATCAGCAATATAACCAACGTAATCAAAGCAAAAAGCCATCCACCCCATAGGCGAATAGCTTCAGCAAATGTTTTTTTACCTTCTGTTAATGCTTCGATTTTTTCTACTTTATCCTCGACAACTTCTATTTTTTCACGCAAACCATTATATTGTTTGATCATTGTACGAGTTTCTCGCATCTCATGCCCTAAATCTCTAATTTGCCCTGATAATGATGTTATTTGTGCGTGTAATTCCTTGTTGTCATACCATTGTTCTTTTTCACTCATGATTAACCCCCTGTACATAAAAATAACGCCTTTAGGCGCGAAATGATCTTTCAGTACGTTCTTTTTTCTTTTGCAATAAAGTTATATCTGGTTCTATTTGTTCTGCAATCTTTTTGCCATCAAAGCAAATACCGACTTTACCTTTTTCCTGCATTTGTTCCATCGCCTTTTTATATCCGTCATTAAAACCTTTCAAGTAATTATTCATTTGGGACATCTTCCTCCCCTCTCAATTCCTTTAATTTTCTTTCCAATTCCTCAATCTCTTTTTGCTTTTGCTGTTCCTCGGTAGGTACTTCTATCTCTTCCCCTTCTCTTACCTTTAATTTCGGGAAAATATCTGAGATAATTAGCTCTGTTTTGTCAATTTGTTCAGCTACATAGTTCTTAACGTAGAATTGAAACCCTTTGCCAACAGGGACTACTTGATTACCTACAGTTATACTTTCTACATTATTATTGCTATCAACAGAGAAGAATACTTTAACCAGATCACCTTTATCATTATTACTGTAAGTTTCTATTTCCATTTTTTTAACACCTCTTATTTTGTTTTTTAAACAAAATCTGTTAGATATACACTCTCCATGATGAATCTTATATTTTCCTGCCTACTACCCCAGCTGTGTGTCCAACCTATCTTAAAAGTAACCTCTCTGGTGTTAAATTGAGGTTTACCTAAATCACATACAAATGTCTTTATACCTGCAAAATCTTTTTCGAGGATTTCAAAGTATATACGGTCAGATGTCTTATCGCTTGTCCCTTTAACAACATGCACACTAAATTTTGCACCTGCGTATTTCCTAAATCTAAATACTAGATATCTAGCAGAGTGTTTGAACTCGTACTTTTGGAACGCGACAGCACCTAAGTTATCCCTTACATCCTCATAAGCCTCATTAGTACCGTCTAAACCTCGTCCGTCTAAATTACCCTTTGTACCCCCATAGATGTGTGCAGCATTTTGGTAGTAATTACCGCCAGGTCGAAATGCATCTATTGTAACACCAGATCCTTTAACCCTACCCGCCGTCATATAATGAGGGTCATTTCCACTAACTATAAAAGCTGTATCCATTAGACCATCTTGCATAGCGACAGCGCCGTCCGGTCTCATTATACGTATACTTTTATCGTCAATTATAACTTTATCATTACCGATTGTTACTTTACCTTGACTGTCTACCTTAAATTGATCATTAACGTTTAACCCTGCTAATGATTTAATGTGTCGTGCTTCTAACTCCCCTGTCATCTTAACGCGGTCGAAATCGATTAACAGTCTTTCGGGTGTCGCATTAATTGCGCCGATTACCCCGTCTTCGCTTACTTTAGCGTTTATTTCGCCCGGCAGTAATTTAAGCTCCGACTCTGCTGTCGAAACACGACGATTTAGCGTGTCTACGATTGATTGACTGGCTTTAGCGGTTACTTCGCCAGCCAGCGTTTTAATTTCGCCTTCTGCCGTATTTACCCGACCTTGTAAATTACTAATATCAGCTTCGGTATCTTCTGGTGCAGGAGTCCAGTCTGTTGCCTTATTTCCTTTTTCTATTTGTGCTCTCCAAGCAATAAAATCTAGTGGTTTATCAGATGCATCTTGTGGAGTAGTAAACTGTATTTGTAACCATGCTCTTCCAGTGCCCTCTGCTTGTATCACGACTCTCTTATTTTCCCCTTTAAACACAGTTACTCTTTTTCCTCTTGCGTTAGGTGAAACAACAAGAGGATTATCTCCTAGGTTTTTAACCCATACTGATACTACAAATTTTTCTCCTTCTTTTGGGGGTTGTTCCACGTTTAGGTACTCAGAATCTACAACAAGCTTTACGTGACTATCTCCGCCACTTGTTTTAATCCTACTTGCATCTGTAGCTCCCCACTCAGGGACAGAGACGTTCTCTATTACTTCTGCTTTTGAACTTTGGTACGTATTGTATATTTTAAAGTTATTGCTATCTTTTAATAAATTCCTTCCGCCAACCTCAAGTCCTTCGACTTCGGCTTCAACTTTTTCTACCTTAGTAGTAACGCTATCGGCTTTAACCTCGACGTTTGCTATTTTTTGCGTTAACGAGTTGTTAATATTATCAACTTTTGTATCATCAGCTTTCAAACCGATAGCTTCCTCATTTTGACCGATTCTTGTGCCGTGGCTGTCTAACTGATGTACCACCCCGTTCATATCTGTTGTGTATTGCGTTTTAGTGACAAGGTTATTGATACGATTATCAATTTGTTCTATCGTGTAGACTGTTGTTTTATCCGCTTTTTCATCTACTTTTATGTTAAAATCATCGAGCCTACCATCGACAATAGCTATTTTACCGTCAACATATTCGAGAGGTGCTCTATCAGTTATATCACTCGCAATCTGTTGCATTTTGTTGTCGTAAACAGTTTTAGCAACTGCGTACATTTTTGCTTGATCTAGTGCGGATTGGGCTTCCTGTTTTGCGACATTATCAGCATATTGTTCAACGTCTAATTTTATTTTGCTATCTTGTTCAACCGCAAAATCTTTTGCGTTTTCCTCTGCTTTTATTCCGGTTGCTTCCGCAAATGTTTTCCCTTTTTCGAATACCGTTTCGTCCTTGTTATCGATGGTTAACTTGTTATACGTGTAATCAACCATTTCGTCATAGCTGATTCGCTTTTTGATTTCTTCCTGCAGTGATTGCCAAATTGCTTTGACTTCTTCCTCGGTGTATTCGACAAAGTCTCCCAACTTAGCTTCTTTTTTACTCTTGTCACTTATTGGCCCATTCACTTCGAAAATCCTGGCTTCAAGATAGAGAGGAGGATTAAATGCAGTATCTTTTATTTTATTCGTGTCGCCTAGACGTACCTTTTCATTTTCCATTCCAGGGACATGTTCTAAGTCAGCGAAAGTTGCTTCATATTTAACGGCGGCATCTATACATTTCTCCAACTCGTTTTTAGTCAATTCTCGTAATCTGTCATAAGACAATTCGTCTTTTTCAGTCTGCGGTTCGTACGTTCCAATTATATGACGCAACTCTCCGGTAACAGGGTCACGTCTGCCCCAGCGCTGTAGTGCGTCATGATCTTCGACTAATACCTCTAGTCTTGTTCCGTCCTTTTCCGGACCTAAGCCGATAAGAGCAGTATAAATATTATCCGTATCCTCAATACGTCTAATACTTAACAAGTCTTTCCCAAACTCAATCTCCCGCCCTCTCCACTGTCCAATTCGTTGAACTAAGTCAACGTAACGACCAGTTATTTTGTTGCCTCTTGTTTCAACACGGAAATTTAATTCAAGGTCAAATTCCGTGGAGATTCTCTTTAACATCGAATAAGGGTCGGTATGTTTATCAATGTGGAAAGTTCGTGTTCCTTTGCTTTCTACAAGTCCGACACTCCATTCCGTCCCCCTTAAAATAGTAGCTGCCGCAGTACTTGCTGATTGGCTTTTTAAAGTTTGGGGTTTAATTACTTGTGCTTTACGTAAGTCATTGTAACTGGCTTTAGCAAATACAACGAT
This sequence comes from Virgibacillus proomii, assembly GCF_900162615.1. Lineage (NCBI taxonomy): Bacteria > Bacillati > Bacillota > Bacilli > Caryophanales > Bacillaceae > Virgibacillus > Virgibacillus proomii. The sequence goes on from NZ_FUFN01000007.1 coordinate 120,010, forward strand.
ATGTTTGCTGTGTTCATGCACTTTTTCCGCTTGCCATATTGTTAACTCTCTATATCCGTTGTCCTCATCGGGAATGATGACTTTGTTACGCCCTGTTAGATATTCTGAATAATCCCGATCAGCAAATGTTGTAAATTCAAACGTTTCTGCGGTTGTTTCTAATGATCTGTGATAATTATCATCCCAAAACTCATCATTTGGAATAATGCCCACTATCTCATCTGATTGCTTATCTATAATGTGTATCACTTTATCACCTACCTATATCTATTACGCCATTTAGCTGTTGCTTTAAAACTGTTAGATGGATGTACTACTAGTTGGTTATCGCCTTTGTGTAAATTAAAAAAAGAACCTCCGAAATCTTTTAGGTTCTTCGAGTCTTCGCCGTTTAATAATATTTCCTTGTTAAAGTTATCAAGTGTTATTTTATCGCCCGGATTAGCGATATATGGCGTTTGATCGACCGTTTCTTGCGCTAGTTTAAACACTTTTATATGCAAGATTTTAGGTGCGTAAGCTCTAGCCGAATCCGCCCATTTACCGATGTGTATTTGTACATATCGTAATTTACCCATGTACTCATTGTTGTTATCGGTAAATAACTTTTTCAAACTAAAAACGTGCTTTGTATTATTGGCCACTCGTGTTACATAAAATTCGAATTGGTTACCAATCCTACGCAAACGTAACATGCCGAAGAAAAAAGGCCAGCCATAACTATAATTTTGTGAGCTTATTAAATAATTTTTTTGCCTTCCTTCATATCCTCCGATACGCCCCTCAGCAATTTTATTGTTTATACCTAAACTTTTATCTAGTAGAGCCATTTTTCCAAGTACGTTCATGTTTTCATCATAAGCATAAAATTCAATTCGATAAGTTTGATCTGGCTTACCAGTTTCTCCTTCAACCATCATTTCAATTTCAAAGTCTTGTGATGGGGATATTTCTTTAATTAGCGCCGGACCGTGCCAATTATTTGTATCTGGCCCATAACTTGGCACAGTAATACCATCATTATCTGTGCTTAGTCTACCAGCTACTACGCCACCATCTACTTTAGTAGGGGTATTGCTCCATGTATCTAATGTTTCCCCTCGTTCTTCGATGAGTAATTTCCTAGTATCTACTGTTTCCATATCAGCTTCTAAAGGGGTTCCAATCAATTGATATTCTTCAAATTGATTCTGCACCATAGCAAAAGTAACAGGTTTTAATACCTCTAATTCAAATATAGGCGATGCTTCGGCAGTTCCGTCATAGGTTAAATTAAGTACATCAGATGTAAAGGTTTTGGTTTGTTCTTTGCCGTATTTAAATGGATCGGAACAAAGAAAGGTTATCGTTCCTATTAAATTATTAGTTTCTTCTTCTGGTGTTTCGTTTGTTAATAATGTCGCATAAAATAGAGCATCTTCGTCGGTGAAAGACAAGACTTTCTTAGATCCTCCTAAATAAGATAAAAGCCTGTCGTACCTTCTTCTAAACCCTTCGTTTGTTTTGTCCTCTATCTTATATTTAATGGTTATTTCCCTTTCACTAACGGTAGGGTCTGTTTGTTCTAATAACCCATCCATTCCTGGGACTTCGGTTGTTTGTACTCTTTGTGTTAAATTACTTCTCCCTGTGACAGTGAGAGTGATAAAACTGCCATTATCATCCGTGAGTAATTGATCTAAATTATTACCGTTAAATACCGTTTGCAGTGATAAGGAAGTGCTTCCTGTACCACTTCCTGCTATAGTATCTACGAATCCGTACATAAAAGCACCTCCTATTGAAATGATCTCCTTACTCTTGTTTTTCTGTCTTGAACTTGCGTTATATCCTCAACAAATGTGTTAAATTCTTGACCGCCTATAGCTACGTTTATATAGGCTGGTTGTTTCGATACGGTCAATTCGTTGGTGTAGTCGTATCGCAATGAGTTGTGCGACCTCCTGTTAACTCTATCAACTTGTGACGCTATATTACTAGGTTGTATTTCTTTGTTCATCGCTTCGGTCAATCCTGCCATAGACCTAACCGCAACACCCCTGCCACGATCAATAGATTTGGCTATAGATTGCGGTATTTGTATTTTCATGATGTCACGCAAGGCTCCCTCTTTTGCAGGAGAAAATGGAAGAAAGTCGCGTATTTTACTTGTTACCTTGCCTATAGCATCTTTTACTTTACCGATCGAATCTGTTATACCTTTAGCAATAGACTTAACAATATTTTTACCAGCGTCTAAAAACTTATCTTTTATGTTGGTCACGACGTTTAAAGCTTTATCCATACCGGATTTAACTGCATTTTTAACGGCGTTAAAAGCTTTGCTTGTAACCCCCTTGAGTGAGTTAAAAACATTAGATACTTTTGATTTTATGCTATTAACAACCCTAGCTATTACGCCTTTAATGCTATTCCAGATGCTCGAAATAATAGACTTTATGGCATTCATCACACTTGAAATTTTACTTTTAATAAAGTTGAACCCGGTTGATACAACGTCTTTCGCTTTAGTTACTCCGCCTTTAAAAAATCCAGATACCTTACTCCAAAGGTTTTTAACAATACCTGTTAGGCTTTTGAATAAGGTTTTTCCTAGTTTTAAAATCTTGCCGACAAACCATAATTGGACTAGATTCCACACTAGTTTTACAGCACCAGCAACAATGCGCTTCACAGCTTCCCACATTTCTGACCAATTACCAGTAAATAAAGCGCTAAAAAACTGTATTACGCCTAAAATTACATCGATAGCACCTTGTATAACACCTTTAATAGCATTCCACGTTGAAACTATTAATGATTTTATTACTGGCCACAAAGTTTGCATAATAGTCCAAATCACAGTCATAACGGTTGTTATCACAGTTTTTATAACATTCCAAACGTTCATAGCTGCTTGCAAAATCATTTGTCCATGTTCATTCCAAAAGGTTGTTAAGGTAGACCAAATTTGCATAACGAAAGCAACCACAGTCTGCACAACTGTGGTAATAACTGTTTTAATTTGGTTCCAAACCAACATAACTATTTCTCTGAATTTTTGGTTTTCTTGATACAACTTAATAAAAACAGGTATTAATATAGTGGTTATTATGGCAACTAAAGCTGTAATTGGATTGCTAATAAATGCAAACACTCGCATAACACCCAGCAAAACATTTCTTAAAACCGTTGTTTGCGCTATTAGTGGGGCGAATCTTGCGATCAGTGTCCCTAAACTACCAACAAACATACCAGCGAAAGTGATTACAGTACCAAGAACTATTGCTAATGGTCCAATGATAGCAACTAAGCCAGCTATTACAACAGCAGCCATTTTAACTTGTGGAGATAAGTTATTTAACCAAGTGATAAAATTTTGCAACATTTCAGCACCTTGCATTAAGGCAGGTCGCATCACTTCATATATACTAATTGCAAAGCCTTCAATACCAGATTTTATTTCTCTCCATTTCCCCCCTAATGTACCTTCCATTATGCCTGCCATTTTTTCGGCAGACCCACTAGAATTATTTATAGCGTCAGATAATTTGTTGTAATCTTTCTCTGATGCGTTTATCACAGCTAGTGCACCGGACATGGCTTCTTTACCAAAAATAGTAGCTGCATAAGAAGCTTTTTGATCATCTGTTAGGCCGCTAAACGAGGTTCTGAGGTCTCCCATTATTTCATCAAGCGTCTTCATACTGCCATCACTGTTTTTAATAGATATACCCAGTTCATCCATGGCGGTTTTCATAGCTTTGGTTGGTGATGCCAAGTTGGTGAACATTGACCTTAATGCCGTTCCTGCTTTTTCTCCTTTGATACCAGCATTAGACATTAAACCAATAGCTGTCGCAGTATCTTCAACACTATATCCCAATGCACCGGCAACTGGAGCAGCATATTGCATAGCCATGCCCAATCCAGCAACGTTTGTGTTAGCGTTTGAAGAAGTTGCTGCTAAAACGTCAGCAAATCTGCTACTATCTTTGGCTTCTAATCCAAATGCGGTTAAAGAGTCGGTTACAATATCACTCACAGACGCCAAATCTTCGCCAGATGCCGCCGCTAAACTCATGACTCCTTCGATTCCGTTAAGCATGTCTTCTGTTGACCAACCAGCCAACGCCATATAGTTTAATGCTTCTGCCGATTGACTCGCGCTAAATTTAGTTGTAGCCCCCATTTCTTTTGCTTTATCTCTTAATTGCTCTAATTGATCGCCAGTGGCACCAGAAATAGCTTGCACTCTAGCCATAGAATCATCAAAACTAACTCCTGTTGCTATTGCCGCTCCTCCCGCGGCTAGTAAGGGGGCGGTTAGATACATAGATGCGCTTCGCCCAGCTGATTTCATGCTATTTCCTACGCCTTTCATTTTGTTTCCAGCATTTTGCAGGGCGGTTCCCGCTGTTCTTATCGGCGTGGTGTCTATGCTACTAATATTTTTCTTGAAATTTTTCAATCCAGAAATAGCATCATTAAAACCTTTATTAAACCCTGTCGTATTAGCTTTAAGAAAAGCCTCAACGGAATAACTCTCAGTCATTTTCTACCCCCTTCCTATTAGCAACAGAAGCGATGCGAGCCATATTTCTCGCTTTTTTAGATATGGATTGTTTTGGTTTTGTTTCTTCCGCAATACGTTTTTCGTAATCAAAGAAATCTTTAAAACTCTTGAATACAGGAACTTGTTTTTTACCTTGCTCTTTTGTTGATGTAACTTGATGGTTTAACCATGCTTGTAAATGCATATCGTGTTCTTTATCAATTCTTTTTAGTCGATATGCCTTCATCTTTAGTAGGTATTCCGGGAATTCCATAATCTTAATTTCTTGTAAACTCTTAATACCCAAATACCTGAAACAATTTAGTATTATATCTTCATATGTCGCGTTAGAAGATCTCTTCTTTAAGCCTGTTGATTCGCTTTGAACTGTTTCATTTTCGGCTTCAATAAAGGTGCTTCTTCTAACGCTTTCTGAAAAGCTTCAAATAATTGATCTAATTCATCTTTGCCTGCTTTTTCCGTGATAAACATCTCGATATCTTGATTACTAGGTTTGGAATTGAGATAAGAAGTCCCGGATTTGATGGCGTTGTATAGCGCCCTTGGGTTTTTCATACTTAAGTACATAACGAGTGATTCAACCCCCATTCCAAATTGCATACCTTCAATGTTCTGCGTATAAATGTTGTCTAATGTATTAATAAAGTCCATGCCGAATCGCAATTCGTATTCTTTTCCGCCAATAGTTAGATTCATGTTTATTCCTCCTAAAAATAAAATAGAGCAGGCATTTCCTGCTCCGTCTATTATAAAAAGCCCTGTCGTAACGCTAAATTAACTCCAATACAACGAAACGCTATTATCTGTTACCGCTTCAACGTTTACGTTTACGGGCTTGTTAGGGTGTCGCTTCTGCCACTGTGTCTTTAAATGCATATTGAACAGCTTCTTGCTGTTCTTCCGTTAAAGTCGCCATACCGAATTGCGGTTCCAATTCAACGATGAAGTTAGATGACACAGCAGATTCATCCTCTGCCGATGCTGTTGGCTCCCAGCTATCCAAATAGCCTTGGCAATATACAGCGGGGTACTTACCCTCTTGATCTTTTAGTTCCTCATCTACCGTTACTTCCCATAATTCAAGCTTTTCACCTTTAAGTACAGATGTTTGTAACATATCGCTAACAGGATCATCTTTAGCTTGGATGGCGTCAATGGATACCTCTGTTTCTAATTCTCCAACCTTTACAACAGCACCATCTTTAGTAATTATTTTATCTAATTCTCTCGAATAAGAGAACGTATGTTCAGTCTGGAATACTAGTTTTGCAGCTTCTTTTGACTGATCTTTCAACAAACGGAACATCAATATCTTATTCTTACCTTGTTGCATTTCTGCCATACTATTACCTCCTAATGAAATCTGAATTCTACTTCTATAATTCCTCGCCAATATCTTTCTGTGCCTGTTTTTCCTTGAACAGATCTATCAGAAACGTTTTTGACCGTTACATAAAAGTTTTCGGTATGCTTTATTTTTCTAAAAGCTTCCTTAAGGTTGTTTACCATAGTTGTTAATTCTCGCCTTTTGCGATAGTTATGGTAAACATTAATCGTTTGTTGTACATTGCCGTAAAGCAAATCCTTTGTCCTTAAGTCTTGACTAAATTGCTCACCTATATGGACAAAAGGTAATCCATAATCATTGGCAGGCAAATAATCAACCGTATTATATCCGAGTGAAAGAGACCGTTTAAATACCTCATCGAATAACTGTTGTTGCGGTGATTTCCTTTCCTCCAAAATAAATCACCTCACCAATCTATCTAAATCTTTTTTAAATTGTTCTATTTGTTCGTAGTATGCAGGTCTTAAGTGAGGTTGGGCATCCATAAACCTAGTACCCCATTCGATGTATGGCGCATAATCTGCAGTCGAAGCTACTCGACCAGTTAAACCGCGTACATCTATCTGTATTTTGCGTTTTAAATTACCGCTTTTGACAGGCGCATAATTTTGGGCTTTGCTTTGCATTTCGGACGCATTGATTTGTATTGCTTTTTGTACGTCTTTAGCTTCCGCCCTCTCTCTCAAACCCCTTTCAAGTGCATCTATACCTTTTAATTTAATCATTGAGAGACGCCCTCCAAATAAAAAACGCCTTTCCTGTAATCGGATTGGCGTTGCGGTTTATATTTGGTTTTTTTATCGTCGTTTATATAAGCGTAATCTACTTTTCCAACATAAGGGCGTTGTAACCTAGCAACAACAACCTTTTTATCAATCTCTCCAAACAATTCATTTGTACGCTCTATACCTAAAGTTGATACATTACATGGTTTGGTAGTTTCAATTATTTTTCCGTCCACGTACTCGCCTTTTATAGGGTCATAGTACGAATCGGTTTGATTAACAAGAGTTATGCGATCGTCAAATCTCATATAAACAACACCTTCCCCCTACCAGGTTTCTCTGGTGGTTCTTTATGTGCTGCAATAATACTTTTGTACGGTGTAAATTCCTCTTTTAAATCATAAAAACTTATTGAGTGACCTTCAACAGATTCTGATTTCATACCCTCACTACCAATGCGGTTGTACCGTCGTATAGTTATTTCTTCAACGATAAAATTAAGGGGTGATGGTATTTCCTCTTTACCTAGCAAAGCTTTTAAATGACTACTCACATTATTAATAAGGACATCAAGGACAGGGTCCTGCAAATTGTCCTTGATGTCCAATACTGTTTTAATGTTTGCTTTAACATCAACCATTTTAAGCACCTTCTTCTGGTTTAGGGACTACAGTTATAGCTGCGGTATCTGTTTTAATTCCATCTTCTGTGGTGACGGTAATAGTAGCTTGACCTTCTTTTTTCGATGTTACTAGTCCGCTACTATTTACAACAGCAATCGTATCATCACTGGTTGAATACGTTACTTTTTTATTGTCTGCATTATCGGGTGCAATAGTTGCGGTTAATTGTTGAGTAGACCCGACCTCGATTTCTGCACTTTTTGGCGATATGGTCACACCAGTAACTGGTTGCTTAACGTTAACCGTTGCGGTGCCCTTAACATCTCCTTTATCTGTGGAAGTTGCAGTAATTGTCACTTGTCCTTTAGAAACTGCGGAAACTTTACCATTGGTATCAATAGTCGCGATCTTATCGTCAGTACTTGACCAAGTTACAGTTTGTTTTGCTGTATCTGGTGAAACTTTGGCGGTTAAATTTTTTAAGCCACCAACATTCAAATTATTGGTTTTCGGACTGACATCGATTGATTGCGGTTCGCTATAATTTGTGGTTAAAGTTACGAGATCGGATAATTCACTTTCTCCTACCAAATTTTCAGCACTAACTTGGTATTGGTATTGAGTATTAGGCGTTAATCCCTCATCTGTGTAAGTCTTTTCCTTTAATCCACTAGCCACTTTGCTGCCATCGCGATAAACGTTATAAGTTACCATGTTATCCTCCTTTCAAATTCTTTCCGTTGAAAAAGCCCTGTCTATGGTCAACCCCAAGAAAGGCTTGCTGTTGTATCCGTCTTGGAATTAACCGATAGATTTACGGGCCTATTAGGGAGTAGTTGCAGGTTGAATTTTAGCAAAAGCATCATCTTTAAGAACCATGAAACCAACGTCCATACTCGCACGAATAGCAATCAATTCACGTTCAAACAAATTGATAGGGTCGCCATTTTCATCAACAATAGAAGATAGTTGGGCATCTTCTGAAATAGAATAATTAAGATTGTAAGGGATGCCGTAACGTACATAGTTAAAGTTTCCTGCAAACAACTCACCTTTTTTCATTTCGTTTGATTCAAGGTCTACAACTGGTGAGCCATCTAACGTGTTATTTGTGCGGTCGTATAAACGTTGCGGGTCTGTAATTGTTCCATCTTCTTGCTTGTAGCCATCAACAATATTACGTAGCAATGATCTGTTTTGCTTTTTAGATACAAACGCGTTTATGTCAAAGCCTGCATCGTTAACAAAATCTGTTAGAGTAAAAAAGTTTTCGCTGTTTATTTCGCCCTCTACTAATTGCCCTTCTGTTGTAATAGACTGTGCTAATGATTGCGGGAATGGATTGTCCACACCTAAAATCGTAGCTTCATCAAATTTCTTATAAAAAGCTTCTGCAATCAAAGGGCGAACCTCATTAAAAAATCCCGATAGAGTATATTGTAAAAACTCACGGGATACTGGTACGATAACACCTAACTTTTTAGCAACCATTTTAGCAGTAAGCCATTGTGGTTTTGATGTACGGATCACTTCACCTTCACCTACCCAATAAGCGCCTACGCCCTCAGCTAGGTATTGGAATTCTTTTTCTTGCTTAGTCATTTCCTCATACTGCGCTAAACGCATCATAACTGAGTTAGACATAACATCTCTTAGCATTAAAGTTCCTTGTTCTTGTGGAATTTTACCTGTTTTTGCATTTTGTAGCATTACATCATCTGGGTTAAAAGTTGGCATGTTAATATTCCTCCTAAATAATTCTATTTTCTTTTGCTAATTCAGCAATGTTTTTAATGTTTTTATTACTTGTTCCCGCTCCGCTGTTAGGTGAGTCTTGGCGCAATTTTTCTTTAACAGCTTTATTTACAGCTGTATCAAACGCCTTTTTAAATGAGTTGATGTTTTCTAGTGTTTTTTCAGCATCTTCCGCAAGTAAAAAGTCAGCAAATTCAGTCGGTAGTTCTTTATTACTCAAGTCCGTAATTGCTTCCGCCTTTAACTCCTTGCGTTTTAGTTCGTTTTCACGATCTTGTAATTCTTTTTCACGCTTGGTCATGCGTTCTTCTTCTTGCTCTTTTTCAGATAGCTTAGACAAGCGCTTTTCTTCTTCTAAAGCCTTTTCGATAGCTTTCTGTGTTTTTGTTTCCCACTCTTGTTCTTTCTTTTGTAAAGCACTTTGCAACTTGCGATCAGATTCAGATTCAATTTTCTTTTGTAGTTCTTCTCCCGTTAGCTCTACTTTAGTAGATTCTCCGCCTCTCGGGTCTGTTGGTTCTTTCGGTGGATCTGCAGGCGGTTCATTCGGATCAGCGAAAGTCTGCAAATTCATTTTTAATAGTTTTATAGGTTTTTTCATTTTCGTTTTTCCTCCTATCCCACATACGCATTATTCCCTTAATATTTCAAAGTATTAAAAAGCCCCACACACGCTATACAAGACCATGTACGACAGTTTAATGCATTTACTCTATTAAGTTACAAATACCCATGCACGATTGATTAATTGCATAATGAATAGCCCTGTTTATAACGTCTATTGGCTAAAGACAAGTATCGTAATCACCCCGCATCAAAGTCCATGCTTCTATTCCTAGCTCTTTGCACCATACTTCTTTCTGGATAAATTCTTTTCCCTTTAATTCGTAAACCGCAACATAGGGTTCATGGTCATAATAACTAGCTTGTAGTTCTGCTTGTTTCTTCGCAAATTCAAAATCATTATATATGCCGACGTCTTGCACGGGGTTATAATAATCATTTCCCATCACGTAAGCTTCATGGATAGTCAAAAAAACAACTCCTTTTTTGGTTATTTTCACATATCATCCATAATATATTGCTTACCTACTTCTAAATAACCGATTGCTTCTGTTGTCCACATTTCGCTCCAGCCGACTTCCAAAACTCCTTCTTTGCTTTTTATTACATAGCAAAGTTTTTCAATCTTTCCATCCTCAATGGCTTTTAATAAATCTCCTGCCAATCTTTTCGGGGTGTAGTTTCCTTCTTTCTTCGCTTTAGCTTCTTCAAAGTCGATTGGTTTCATTTAATCACAATCTTCTCCTCGCTAAATCGACTTCAAACTCTTTCCTCGATACATATGCAGCAATAGACGATCTGCAAAACGGATGCATGGGAGGTGCGTTTTCCCCCGGTTGCATATCCTTTACGTTAAATATTTTACCGTCTAATCCCCTGCACTTTTTAGTGGTGCGGTCGTCTATTTTAGCTACATATTCGTATTGATCGTATCCGCCTTGTTTAAAGCTGTCTTTCTGTACAGATGTATCAACTCTAGCTAATTCAGTGACCAATAATCTTTCGGCGTTAAATCGGCTTACATCAAACCTTTTTCTTAAATCTTTCGCTAAAACAGTAGGGTGTTTCCCTTGTCTAACGCCTTTATTGAGTAGTATGTCTAATTCTTCTCTTAACGCTTCTTGATCTCCCCATAATCTATCAGACCACGTAGCACTTAAAAAAGATTCATTGACTATTACTTTTGCTTTCTTTTCGTTATACATGAGCGATTTACCTAATATGCTAGCTTGTCTTTCATACTCTTTTAAAACATTATTAATCATTTCCTCTTCCATTATGCGTTGGTTTTGACTCGTCATTCCAATCAATTCAAGTCTTACATAAGCTTTTAACAATTGCAGGCGATTAATTTTCATAGTGACGTTATACAAACGCATTTCTTCGTTAGCTTTTGGAGTAAAGTTTTTTTCTTTCACATACCTCTTGGCTTTCTTTGCGTATTCGTCAATATCAAGCTTGTTAACGCATTTTCTAGCTATATTCATACTTATGCCTTCACGATCTGCATAACGACCGTAGAAAGCTTCTATTTCCTTTTGCATTTCCTGCATAGCTTCCTCGTGTTTTTCAGCTAATCGCTTTGCTATACGAGCGTCATTCATTTGATTTTCTCGTATGTGTTTTTCTTCTCTTTTACGCCAGTAATTATTCATTTTCCATCACTTCTTGCGACTGTTCGGCGTTGCCGAATTGTTCAACGCCAAAATTACCATAAGCGGACGCGCTCCGTTGTGGTGATTCCTTTTCTATTCTTTCTAATTCTTCTTGCGGGCTATCCACAAATGACAACAAACTCAACATTGTTTCATCGGATAACTGTCCACCTAAAGCATTAAAAATATCCACCTCATCTTTAATAGACTTAGGTAAGTTAGGTGTAAAAGTTATTGTTAAGTCGTTTGCGTCAAAATCACCATCACGCAACGTTTTAGATATATTGCTAATCAGTCTATACCTTTGGCGCATAGAGCGTTTAAAAAAGCGCTCTTTTGTTGCTCTCACTTGCTCTAATCCAAATAACTTATATTTCATCGCTTCGCCAGATTGGACGCCTGCGAAGCTCTCGTCGTTTAGATTAGGTGTGTTTGTGTATTTGTGTATATCGTTTTGTATACGATCTTTGTATTTTTCAACGCCTGCTACATCGTATTTTTTATAGATATAGTCCGCATCTGCGTTGCTCGAACCGCCCTCTACCCCGTTTTCGGTTTTTAGAAAAAGTATATTAGCGTCACGCATTGACTTGGCTCTATCTACGTCTATATCTAGATTACCTATTATTTTTAACATGGCATCATTTAAATCGGTCATATAGTTAGCTGTGTCAGATTGCGCTGAATCATATAAATCTATTAGCGTTAAGACCGGTTCGAAATCCCCTTGTCTAAAACGATTATTTGCATACTCGATAATAGTTATCCCTTCAAATCCATGTGCCTTTTGATCGATTATTGATAACTTCCCATCAACTTCTTCTATCTCTATAACGTTCTTTTCTGTGTGCAAATTGACCTTAAAATTACCGTTGTCATCACGAAAATAATAAACGCCAGCAATTGGGTTTTGTTCGACCGTTTCGTCGTAAATCACAAATGTATGCTTAGGATCAACTAAAACAAATCTAGTAACGTCTTGTTTGCTCCTAAACAGCAACTCATACGCTCTACCGTAAATAGATAAATCTAACGTTAATTCGCTATTATGCGCATCCGCATCATTATCACGATTTATTTCAGTGATTAATTCCCCTGCGCTTTCTTCTGGAGCTTCCACCTTGATAGGCACACCAACCATATATCCTTGTATAAATTGACTTGTATCTCTAGCAAAAGCATGTGCTGCCTTGTGATTAGATAAATGTTCTTCTTTTCTAGTACGATTAAGCACTTTTTCGTTTTTGCCAAGGTAATAGTTTTCTAACGTCTTTAATCTAGGCACTTGTGAACCCTCGTGCGTTGCTATTAATTCTTGCAAGTCACTAAGGTTTTCTAACAGCTTTTCAAGATTTTCATATGTTAAGTGTTTGTTTGCATTATCAGGAAACCTTGTTGTAGTTGTTGTTCTGTTTGTGTCTGTTTCAAATCCGTTCATCCTGCTCCTCCTTTACAATCCAAGGTGTTTAATTGCTTCTATGGTTTTGTTAACGTCTTTTCTTTTACCTAAATGATACTTCTCCACGCTATAGCGCAACGCATCTATAATGTGGTTATTTTCATCTATCGGTTCATTTAACCACTTACCGTTTTTATCTTGTTTCCATGTGTAAGTGTTAAATTCTTCTATCGTATTTTTAAGCGACGGATGAATATATATATTAAAACCTTGCAGGAATTGGATACCATGCAAGATGGAATCTTTTCCTTTTCTCGATCCATGCAACCTTTTGACACCTTTTGCCCTCAACTCCGATATAAGCCTAGGTTCTGCGCTATCTCCTGTTAATTGGGCATTTAATAAGCTTTTATCTCGCAACATATTGAAAATGTCGTCTGTTTTCATGGCTGTTGCATAATGTTCTTGGTATAGCCATAAGTTTTTATTATCTAAATCAACAACGCTACTAATTAACGTGGTTGGATCGTGAGTGAATCCAAAGTCCATACCGTGAGTTGTTTCTTTGATTTCTTTAACTTTTTCGATTACGTCAAAATCTTTTACCTTGTAATTTTCAAATACTAAACCTTCTGAAACTCCCCAATCACCATCACAAACAATCCTCGCTCGTTTAGGATTAGTCCTATATAAATCTTCCATACGCTTTCGGTCTGTTTCGTCCAGCCATTCATTTACTCTAAAAGTTGTGGTTGTAGAAAATGTATTATTTCGCTTTGTTTTTTCGTCGAAAAACTCTCTTTTGAGGAAATGACCTTCATGCCATGGGTTAAATGTGATTGTTATTTGTTTGAAAAAGTCTGGACTGTCATAACTACCACGAATAGACTCGATAACTGTGTCCATAGCATTGACATCTTCTAATTCGTAAGCTTCTTCAAACCAAACCCACGAGAGGATGCCAACATCTACTGTTATTGATGTGATTTTTAGAGGGTTATCTAAACCTCTAAATAAAATCTTTTGACCTGTTGGCATATACGTTATTTCTGGTAACGATTCGTTAAATTTAAAAAGGTCGCCAACCCCTAAACGATTGATAGCCCATTTCATATCTGTATATGTTGATTGTTTATTTGTATAAGAATAACGCCTTACCACAAGGATATTAGCCCATTTGTATTTCATTATCCTGTACACTAAATTAAGTGCGGTAGTTTTTGATTTTTTACTACCGCGTGAACCTTTGACAACTCGATAAAAGTCTTTGTTGTGCCAAAATTCGTTGTATCCACCGCCAATAATTTGAGAAACGGACAAGTTAGTCATTTTCTGGCACATCCTCAATAAACACTGGTGTTATATCTTCAATTTGCTGTTTTTCCGTCCAAAGAGCATAACGCTTCCCAAGTAATTCAGCGGCTTTCGTTTTGGCTTCTATGCTCGGCGATATCATTTTAACCTCTTGTTCACCACCGCCCGTCCCCACTAATTCTGTTCCTTTTGCTTTACCTCGTAATACGGCAGTTAGATATTCTAACACTTCTTGCTGATCGGCGATGGCTTGGCTTTTTAATTCCTTTAGCCTTTCGTCGATGTATTTTCTAATTGTAGTATTTTGTAGTAGCTTGTTAGCGTTTGTGTTAGCGTATTTCTTACTGTAACCAGCTTTAACAGCCGATTCTGTGGCATTGCCCGTAATTATATATTCATCAGCAAACTTTTGTTGTCTTGGCGTCATCTTCTTCCTCATCACATATTCACCTACCTCCAATGTAATAAATTTATGTATATAAAAAAGACACCCAGTAATCGAGTGTCTTTATCTTTTATTCTAATGGTAATCCCATAGTATTTGCGTACTCTTCGACTTCGGGCGATGTCATTTCAACTTCGGATACTTTTAAAACTAATTCCGCCATAGGTATATTATCATCAGCCTTGAATTCCTTAGGTTTTGCCGTAAACATCGCTATCTTCGCGCCATCTTGTATTATGTTAATTCCTACTGTGTCAGCTTCCTTGACGATATCTTGTGCAAGAAAATCATATGTTTCATTTAAAATGTTTTGGAAAGCCATACCTGGTGCTAACTCTGCATTGACATCAATCATAATTGTAATATGTTTATTAGCCTCTAAAGCATCGGTAACATCTACGTTCTCAGCATTATACATGGATGTATCGATTTCATTTTCTTCCTCTTGTGGCTCTTCCTTCTGTTCGGGTTCTTCAACTTCCTCTTTTTCTGCAGGTTCTTCCTTAGCTTTTTCTTCTTGTGCAGGTTCGTCGTTAGCCTTAGATTCTTTTTCCTCATCGTCTCCCGAACAAGCAACTAAAGCGAAGGTTAACAAACCAATTAATAACAATAGTAATGTTCTTTTCATTCTCTTTCCCCTCCATCAATATGTATAGCTTTATTATGATAGAGTTGGAAAAGTTATGCAATATAAAAACTGGTAAATGAGCATAGAAAAAGCACCCAATGCATAACATTGAGCGCTTTACTGTATTATCACCTTATAAAGTATATGTGGTATTTATCCCACATTAGCATAATAACATGTTTTTTTATGCCAAAACGGACATAAAACGGACATTTACCTCCATCCCAACACATCCAAAGTAGCTTGTATAATTTCGTTCCTCTGTCTTCTCGCATGTCTCTCGCTGATGCTTAATCTCATAGCTATACCTTCCCATGTTAATTTATTGTTCTTGTTCCAATATCTCAATCTGGCTAATTCTTTGTAATTATCTGGCAAGGCATTATACACCTGTTCAATAGCTTTTGTTACTTCCGATAAATGTTCCAGCCTTTTATGTGTAGCTAACCTTGTAGCCATTCTTTGGGTTGGATCACCAACCATTCTAACCGAGTTGGCACCTTTAACAATCGTTGGATCTTCTGGATCATCATCAAAAGGATTCATGATTGATTCCCTTAATCTCGCAATCTCTTGCAGAGTGTTATGATAATTAAACCATTCTGCCTCAGCGTGTTTAAAAGTAGTTTCCTTTGGTTTTGCTACCTTTGTCATATAGTCATAACTCCTTCTACCATTCTGTGCTAGCAATAACGCACGGTTCTTTAATGTCGTTGTTTTCTATCACCCATTTAAAAGACCTTCTTGCATAGAAGCTTTCGCTTATCAGTTCCATCTCTTGCGCCATTCTAAGTTCTTCCTCAGGTAAGTCAACAGGGTGTATAAGCATAGTTTTATCTAAGCTAGCCTCACCTTGAAAGGCTTCCTCTGTTTCTAATTCGTTCCAACCGAATTCCTCTTTTGCAAATATTTTCGCTTCGTTTTCGTCTTTAGCAGCAATCCACATAGTATCGTCAAAATTATATACTTTCATATTTGCCAACTCCTTAATCTATAAATGTATCGCCTTTAATAGTCTTCAATGCACTTAATAACATATAATCCAATAACTAATACCAAACATACTATTACAGCTAATTGCCAAACATCTATGTTAATGTATTTAGCCCACAAATCTATTACATGCCCTATGGCTAAGAAAGCTATAATAATACTTGTAAATATCCTTAGGTACTGTTTTATATAAGTCATGCATTGTCACCCCATATCATTTGTGACTTAGCTTTATTTGCGTACCTTTGTAATTCTTTTGGTAAAGCTAATTGTTTGAATAACTTTTCATGATACGGACAAAAATCAAACTGCCCGTATCGACTTGCACAATCCTCGCATAAAGGTAAGTCACATGTTAAATGTGTTGCTTTAAAATCAGCAGACGTAACAATATAGTTAACTACAAAGTCACACAGTCTTGTAGCTTCTTTCTTTTTGCATATAGGACAAGGGTTTTTAAAAATGTTTGGATTGTTCATGCTATTTCCTCCTTTTTTTAAAACAATCGTCCTATCATTTTGAATACAACGAAATAACTTTCCTTGCTTATCCTTTGAACAGAAACAAACTCAATGCTTGGGTTTATATAATGTTTCTTAGCTTCTTCTCTCGCTCCATCTTCTGTTTCTTTTATGGTTTTTGGCAGATCTTCTTTTTTACAAAAAACTAAACTATAACGGTAACTAAAGCCTATCTGAGTGTTATTCATGCTATTTCCTCCAATACAACCTCGATACGAGGATTGTATTTATCTACCTCAAAACTATGATTTAAATCTCCTATTTGCGCCCAGCCATCGTTTTTTAATACTCCCGCCTTAATAAGTCCATCTATAATAAACTTTTGACCAGTCATAATATTGTCTTTATCCTTACGCTTGTTTTTGCAGTACCATGTAAAGTTTAGGTTTGCTTTATTGATAAATGGTAGATTACGAGCGTAAAGCACGGTTAAGTCTGTATATTGCTTTTTTAGATTTGCATATGCCATGGGATGCGATTTACTTACTTTGATAATGTTATTAAAGTCCGGCATGTCTCCTGGTATGGTTAGTTTAATCATTTTCTATCGTCCACTTTCCGTTATATAAATCTTCTATCGTCCACTTTCCGTTATATAAATCTTCTATCGTCCACTTTCCGTTATATAAATCTAACAAAGAAAATACTCCAATGTTCCTAGATGATATTCTGAAAATTTCTGATTCGGTTGGTTCTACATAGTATCGTTTACCATCAGAATGGAACGCTACCCTATTCCCATCTTTCAAAGCCTTCATAGCTTCATTAAATGATACATAGTTAGGTAATATGCGCCATTTAGAGTTTATTAACGAGCTTGTAAGTCGGTCCAATTCCCATTGTTCTCTCTGTTCGTTGTAGAACATTAGTTCTCCGTCTATATCTTTTTTTGCTTTTGTGAATCTATCAGAACAAACTCCTATCTTTTCAAATATTCTTTCCGCAACCTCCCCGTCCTTTAATTGATCTATCATTTCGCCAGTAGTAATTGGTGCTCCAGCCATTCTTATCCCCTCCCTCTATACCTACCAAGTAAAATGATAGGTATAGTTGTAATTTAATATGTTAATATCCGTTGATTAATAGATTTTCTTGTTATAGGTCTTCTTCTTTAATGAATATGCCGTTAACCATTTCGCCTTTACGGTCGCTTATTTCTGCATAAGCTGCAGCGATACAATCTTTTATATCTAAGTCCATTTGCATGGATAAGATAGTTAAAACAACGTATACATCACCTACAGAATCGATTACTTGATCTAAGTTTCCTTTTGCTAATCCTTCTGCTAGTTCCCCAACTTCCTCTACTAGTTTTAACATTTGCTTTTCCGGTTGTGCCTCGTCCAATCCTTTGTTTACTGCCCACTGTTCAATATTTGTTGTTAGTTCATTTAAATTCATTGTTTAGCCCTCCAAGTATTCGCTTTTTTCTAAAACTTCGTATGCGTCCTGCCCTTCATCGTTTTCTGTTATCCCTAAGCAATCACCATCTAAAAAAGCGACATAGCCAGTTGGATAAAGTTGTACACAATCTTTGTGATATAATTCATCTCCAACGATTACGATTACATCATCCCAATAAAAGGGATCGTCACAAGCAATGCATGTTTTTTGTAGATTCATTTTTAGCCACACCTTTCAAGTATTCAGTAAATTCTTTATGAGTTTTATCGTTTAGTCGCTCGTCATCATGCATTCCCTTTAGATTTTTGAATATCAGCACGTGTTTGCTTATCCAGTTTATAAAATCTAGCATTTTCACTTCATTAGCGTTATTTTTACCAACATAACCTAAATATGCTTGAAACCGAGGTTGATATTTTTTCTCGTAATCGTATATAGTTAGTTGTTTCAACGTTAACACTTCCTACACCCATACCAAGCAATAACAACCACTTGGTTGGCTATAATATGTTTGTACTGTTATTAATATCTCACCATCATTGTTTATGTGTTCTGTGTGTTTTAGATAGAGTTTCAAGTGATCACTCCTTGCTCTATATCTAAAATGGCTTTAAATATTGGATATATTTGTTGCGGTACTACTGCGTTACCTAAAGCATTTAATCTACTTGCGTCCAATTCTCTGGGAACCCCATCATCATTTCTACAAAGCTTGGATTCGTCCTCTTTCCGAAATTCAACGTTATTAGCTCCACGATTGATAAAGAAAAATTGTTTCCATTCCTCGAATTTTTCTCTTTTACTTTTTTGGATTGTCGATTGCTTGAATCTTAGATGACGACCGCAACTTGCTATCGGCGTTGGCAACAATGAACGTCCTATCTCTCCTGTGGATGGCACCGACGGCACAAGCTGGTATAATAAATGCTTGTGTTTCGTAACCGATGCTTTCCAAGTCAGAAAGCGTTCTGTCGAGTTCCATTCGTGCGAAGTTAGCAACATTTTCACCAACAACCCAACAGGGCTTGATTTCTTCAATGATCCTAAACATTTCTGGCCAGAGGTCGCGGTCATCTTCCGTGCCTTTTCGCTTCCCGGCAATACTGTAAGGTTGGCAAGGGAATCCTCCTGAAATAACGTCAACTGTTCCAACATCAATCCCCCTATCTTGTAATGTTTGTTTATTTAAAGTCCGTACATCTTCAAAAATTGGTACATTAGGCCAATGTTTTTTTAATACCTTTTGGCAAAATGGTTCTCTTTCACAAAAGGCTACTGTTTCAATTCCTGCCCATTCAGCAGCAAGACTGATTCCACCAATACCTGCGAATAATTCGATAGATTTCATATGCTCACCTATTTCATAAATACAAGCCAGTGTGTTTTGCTCCTGCGGTTTCCAAATAACGGCTTGACCTTAATTACATTTAATATCTCACCTAGCTTGATCTGATCTTCATTCCACTTAAATATTAATGTTCCGTTAGGCTTTAAAACTCTCATACATTCATCAAAACCTTTTTTTATATCGTTTGGCCAATCTTCTGAAAGTTTTCCGTATTTCTTGGCCATCCAAGAGCTATCACCTATTCTTAATAAATGCGGAGGGTCGAAAACCACTAAATAAAATGTTTCATCTTCAAATGGCATATTCCTAAAGTCAGCAATTAAATCCGGTCTAACTTCCAATTTTCGACCATCGCATAATGTGTCGCTTAATTCCCTGTTGTCCATGTAAAGCACATCTTTATTTTGCTTATCAAACCAAAACATTCTACTACCGCAACAAGCGTCTAGTATTCTTTGCATTTCTATCACCTCAAAACCACCCTTGCCCTGGATTTTCTTGCTTTACCTCTAATGCTCTAGTGGCATCTGATTCACCTTTCGACGCAACTGCCAATATTAGTTTAGCTTTTTCAATTGCATTAGAAGGGTCTCCCCAATCTAACGCTTTCATAGCTTTTTCTATTGCTTGTTTATAGCGTTGGTTTTGATACTGTAATTCAGCTTTTTCATTAGTTAATTCCATTATTTCTTTACCATTTCTTAAGAGATAAGCTTCTGCTACATCTACTATCTCTTCCAACCATTCTTTATCTGTCATAACTTTATCCCCTTATTTTATTTATCTTAGGCTCTAAGTCTTTTCTAACTCTGCAATGATATTTACGAGTAGTTATATTTCCTTTTTCTTTTCTGATATTTCCGATTGATTCGTCCAATTTAGGCAGCTTATCCTGCCATTTAGATACAATGGATTCCAGATGCTTTAATTGGCTATTTTCGTTCTTTAATCTGCGCCTTTCTTGGCGTATCTCTTGGATGCGCTTAGCGATCTTATAACCGTCTCTAGCATTAAATTTGGTTAACTCTATTTGGTGTAATAAGTCTAATTGTTCGTCTTCCAACTCTTTAATGCGGGAGACGTTAGCTTTATATGTCTTAGGTATATCTCTTATACTGTCTCTTATGGTTATTGCAGTGTTTAATATATCCATAATGACTTACCCCTTTTTCAAATACCTAGCTTCAAATTGCGTTTTATAAAACCTTTCTGCGCTGGATAAATCAACTAATCTCATTACGTGAGTATTTATATTTAGCGCTCTCGTTATATGGGTTTTAGGTACACCTAACTGCTGTAATCTCTCCACATCCGAATATGTCATATCCATTTTCTTACTGAGCATTCTTTTAACCTCTTGTTCGGCTTTTCTTTCTGAATTTCCGTATAATTTCTTTCCTAATTTTCTACGTTCTCTATCCAGTTCATGTCGGTCTCTTTGATTTGCTGATTCATATTGCTCCTGTATTTCGTTTAGCCGTTGCAGTATCTCATGCTTTTCCATGTTTCAACCTCCTAAATGCAAATGGGCGTTTAATCCGTCGTTTCCTTGCTAAATCTATTAAAGCTAGAAGAACTTCCTGCGGATGCTTTTGCGTTAGTCTTGCTATTTCCTCAACTTCTCTGCCGTTGTTCCAGTGGTATGTTATTTGCTTTAATTGTTCTTTTTTAAATGCCAATTCCAAATCTTCAAATATAAATACATAGTCGCCTGTAGGTTCGATTAAAGGCACGTGCGACTTATTTATTGTTTTCATGATGCTTTACCCTCCAAGCTATCCAACCATGCCCGTAACCTCTCTAAATCACTGTCATCACGTTTAAAATCGCAATGAATATCTCGACAAGGTCTATACTCTACGTAATAACCATGATCTATTACTATCCCGCCAGTACCTTTACATGTTTTACACATTAGTTATCACCTTCATAAATGTTTCCTACTACTTCTATTCGTTCTTGCCAATGCGTCAGTCCTGCATAGCTACTGGCGCCATTTTGTTTGCCTACGAAACCCGCATCATGCCACACAACCGTATAAGTGATGTTAGGGTCACCCATATGGTATTTATCCCCCTCATATATCTCCTTACCGTTTTTATCTTTTAAGCCTGTGTATATATCTCTAGATAACATTTCATGTTCGTCCGAAAAGACGATTGATAAATCTTTTAGTGGTCTTTGCTCTATTTGGCTAAGGGAATAATATACAACGTGGACATTCCCGGAAGGTTTGTGTTTCATAATGTATCTAATTTTAATATCGCTCATCGCTCACCCTCCATGACATCGTAAATATTTATTTGATTCTTTCTAAATTCTTCATCAGCTAAAGCCTTTAAATGCTTTTCATAACAGACGGGACCATATCCTCGTTTAATACTGCGGATATCTTTTAATTGTCTGCCGCATGTTTTGCATTCTTTGTATTCAGTCATTGGGCTTCTCTCCTTAACCTGTAATCTTTTCCTTCAACTCGATATAATCTATCTCCACACATTTCTTCCAACCTGCTAGATGCTGCATAACCTATCTTTTCTGATAACGTGCCAATATCTTCATTGGAGCTAAAAATAATTGGTTTTTGTTGACGGTATCTTTCGTTGATAATTTCATAGTAAAGCCCTTCTTTCGTTTCTGAATATTTCACTTTTCCGATGTCATCCCATACAAGAACATCAGCCTGTATTGCGCTTTCTAGCAATTTATTTAAGGTTTGCCCGCCATCACTATTCATTTTGGCGTTAATTAACTCACCCATAAATCTAATGTCAGAAACACATAATACTCTGCATCCTCTGTCAAACCTTGATTTCTGTCCTGGAGCTATTTCATCATGAATGCGTATATTGTTTAATATCCATTTAGCAGCAGCCATTTGCAGGTGTGTCTTTCCTAAACCAAAGCTATTGTGTTCCGCCTTTACTTTGTACCGTTCTTCGCCACTTAAATTCCTGATACGGGTTTCGCCAAAAGTGGCTATAAACCCTAAACTATTTTGTTTCGGTTTATTCTCCATGATGTTAGGAAAATCTTTTAAATAATCTTTAGTGGCGTTAAATAAAGTGCGTTGCGTTTCATTTTCCGTTTTGTAATTATCAAAACGAGCATTTTTAAATTCTTCCGGTATCAATGCATTTTTAAAGCGATTCTTTAAGCTCTTTTGTTTTAAGCAATGACAAGGGCGGCCTACATCCTTTAACACTTTAATTGGTTCTTGACCTTTGACTTTTATTTCTTCCTCCACTTTTTCAATAAGCATTCCTGTATCATTACAATCTTTACATTCCACCCCTAAAGGCTTGTTCTGCTGCTGCAAGTTCTTGTTTTGCTTGCTCATAGCTTGTGCTCTTGCCATTACCTCTTGTATTGCTTGCCCTATGTTGGTAAAACCCGCCGTCATTATTTACACCCCTTTTTGCAAAATTCTTTAATGGCTCTGCATCATCGATAAATTTCCTCACGTCTTTATCTCTCATAAGGTCGGCTAACGAGTACTTTTGTGTGAACCAGTATTTATCGCTTGAATAAACTACCGCATAGTTGTCTATGACTTGAATCAGTTGTTCGTACGTGTAATCTTTTAATCGAGCATTTATTGCTGATCTCATTGAGCTAGTTATTTTTTGATGTTGAATAATATTTTTAGATAAATAGTGATCGAATAGATCACGTATATATTCTTTTGTATTATTAACTGTATTATTATTAACTGTATTATTATCTGTCTCATTTTTGGGTATAGGGGTTGTCTCATTTTTGGGTATAGGGTTGTCGCATAAATAGGTATACCTATGCTCAATATTGCGTGTACCCTCATGGTATTTAACTTCACGTCTTATATAACCGTTTTTTTCCAATTGATTGAACCATCTTTGGATAGTGCTTCTACTAACCCCATATAATTCAGTAAAGTATGAATCCCTAGCCCAGCAAAAGCCTTTTTCATTGCACAGTGCTGTTATTTCTCCATAAAGCAACTTAGCATTAGCAGTTATATTTTTGTCATATCTAATCGTTGCGGGAATGATAGCGTAATAACTTCTTTTTATTCCTTCCATTAGCCGTCACCCTCTTATCTATTAATCTCACATCTTGCATAATACTTACCTACCTTAACCACCCTATAGCCGGGATAACGCTGCATATAATATGCTAGATTGGCTTTAAACTCATTATTATCTTTTGCGTTATCCCAAAGCCATTTAGGTAGTATTACTCTTGATGTGTTATACATGTTTGTAGTTCACAAACTCCAGTAATTCCGCCTGTGTTTTACCTGTCGGAATAATGTAGACTAGTGACCGTTTAATCAAAAAATCTATAGTTTCAAATGCTTGTTTATCTATAGCAGCTAGATGTACTTTGTCATTCGATGTTATTAATACATTTATACTGGCGTTTTCTATATCAACTTTTTCCATTTATAATCACCTTTCGTATAGGTCATTGACCTTTTTATATTCTTCAATGGCAGTCCGTTCATCACGCCGTAAAGCAATGATTAAGTTATCTGTAGACTTAAACAGATTCTGCCATTTACGTGATTCAGCCTTTGCCTGTGCTTCTTTCATGCGCAGGTCATAGGTATCTATGTCTGCCTGTGCTTCTTTTTCAACACCAGTGCCTTTATAGCCTTGCTTTATTTCGCCTTGCAATCTCTTTCGCTCGGCATAGACAGCACCGTATTTGTATAAAGCATCAGCATCTAAATAACCGATAATCATTTGAGCTTGAGAGTATAGGCGTATCATTTTATTTAAGTCGGCTAAATGCTCAGGATTGAGCTTGTCTATTTCGTCATATATTTGTTTTAATCTATTTTTTCTACCTTCATTTGCCATAATATCGTTCCAACTCTTCTCGTTTCTTCATTCTCCATGCCCTTCCCTCTGCCGTGTAATCGGCAAAGTTATGGCATGTACCGGTGTTTACAGATGGACCGCATAAAAGGACTATATTAGCTGGGTCGTTTCCGAGTCCACCCTTGCTAGCCTGTTGTAAATGAGCCATTTCAAAGGCGTAGGCGCTTGTTCTACCACAGCGTTCACATTTACCTTCAGACCGCCTTAAAACCTCTCTACGTACCTTATTTGTTATCCTAGTGCGGTTTTTTTGCTTTGGTACTCTACGTTTATGGTTAGGTTTAGGTGCTGGGTTAGCCATTGTTCGTCACCTCGGGAAACACATTCATTTCTTTGCAAAATTCCAAGTATTCAATTTTTTTCTTGTGCAACTCTATTTCTTTTTTAGTAATCTTTACTGGTATTTCATAAAGCTTATATCTATCTAATTTAATAAAAGGATTATTTAGTAGATTATCGTCAGTTTGATAGGCAATTATTGACGCTCTATTCAGCCCAAACACGTACATGTAATGGATTAATTGCCTTTTGTAATGTATTGGTACCTTTTCCGTTAAAAACCATTCAAATGCCTTCTTTGTGACTTTTACGTCTGATACCTTATCCTCTAAAATGTAATCCGTATTCGCTCTAGCGATACCCTTAACCTTTTGTTTATCTCTCTCACCTTTAACGTTGTGTATACGCTCGTATAAATCGACAACATCATGCTCTAAGATCGTACCAACTTCCATGCTCTTATTGGTGAAAGACTTGCTTGGCAGTTCTGTAAGCTTTTCAGACCACCACTTTATAAATGATTCGGATTGATAATTCATATAGATCATATTAGCTTCTGAACCGCCTATATATCGGTTGCGGTCATTGGTTGTTGTTATCATTTAAAATCACATCCAGTTGACCAATCATGATCTTTTTATTGGCGTGATCGTTTGATTTATACAGTTTGCGCATTTCTTCTCTGCTACTCTGCAAAATGGTGTATAGAGTGTCTTTATCACCAACTTTTTGCAGAGCCAGAGCAAACTTTTTGGTTATCTGATCATTAAGCGATGTTGTTTCGGATTTTTGCATTTCTTTTTGGATTTCCTTATTGTTATTGATAACTTCTTCTTCTTTAATCCAAAGACTTAATCCTAATCCCGTATTAATTGCAACTGCTTTAACAAACCCACGTTGTTTTGCTTTATTAATATCTAATTGATTAGGGTTTTGGACTACATAAATACCGTTTATTACTGGATAATCTTCCTCGTATTTTTCTCCATCTATTTCCACCCATACACTCACAAAAGGAGATTCGCCATTATGGTTGTAAAAGCATGGATAGTTATTTTCATTCTTTTTCATTCCATAGCGCACTGATTCAGCGCCATTTTCATAGAGTAATTTAATACAATTAGCCCATTCGAGATAATCCAACATTAAGTTAGAGCCTTTTTTTACCGGGCGTTTGGTTACCTCATGTGATAAATCCAAATTAAATAACTCATTAAATGGTTTAAGTGCCATCACAAATCATATCCTTTCAAATCTATCTCTATATACACAGTTCCGCCTTTGCATCCTACATATCCTACATCTTCAATAAAAGCCATATCTGAACCGTTATCAGTTTTTATCCTCACGTCTACATCGTCATCTAAATCATATTGAAGCAGTGCTTCAATCAAGCTACGTACATCCATTTTTAATCCTCCCCTTGCTCTTATAAGCTAATTAAGCTATAATAAGAGCACGTTTTATGGTTATTTATTTGTTTGAACTCATTGCGGTGAGTTCATTTTTTCTTGCCATTTTTGAAATTCGAACTTTGAGAATAAGGCGGAAAACTTAACCTCACCTCGATAAAAAGAAATGTTTTTTGTTATTGGGTCATCATCAACAGAACTTTGCGAATTAATATCACTAATAGTTAATTCTTCCCCGTTCCAAAAACTAAAGAATGACATTGAACTAATGTGAACTTTCGCTTCTTCTTCATCTACGCTGATTGACAAAATGCTATATTTTTCAAAGCTATTAAGGACGGTTCTTACATTTTCCAAATAATCTACTAGTTTATTAACTTGCTCTTGTCTATTCATTCTGATTCCTCCCTATTCTGCTATATGGTAAGTAGCACCAAATAGCTTTAATACTTCTTCTGTTTGCGGCACTAATTCATCAGTGAGAAAATAAGTATCGTCTAATACGAGTATTTCGTCACCTGTATAGACTTCGTTCCCTAGAGTATCCACGCCATATAATCCAGTACGCTCATTATATTTAGGGTAGCCTGTGCGCCTTATATGCGTTATATCTGGGTGTTCGATCATGGTCTAACCTCCTAACTACTAATCCTTAATGCAATATGCAAAAATACTAGAGTTGCTATAAAACATATCTGGTAAAATAGATCAGTTTTGTCTATTTGCATTTTTATCACCTAATACTTTAAGTGGATCTATACCTAGTTCTGACAGCTCATCTGCTAATCTGATTAACTGCTCTTTGCCTTGTTTTTCTTTACTTAGATCAATCATGTTTCGGACTCGTTTTAAAGCGCCACATAAATTTTCTTCCATCCATTTTAAATCACCCCTCCACAATCCGTTATCAACTCTATGGAGCATCTCGGTTAGAGCTACATATTCTTGTTTTGCGTCAGCAATATCTTCCGCAAGAAAATACTTTTCGAAATCCATCCTTACCCCTCCTATTTTTTAAATAGCAATTACCTTGTTCTTTTCTACTCCTTCTCCGAATATAACCACAGCACTAGGAAAAGGCGCGGAATTTTTAGAATCACCAAACTTTAAACGTCCTTTAACAAGCCTTATCTCACCTTTCATACAGTAATCATGCCACCACCTTGTATCAGTTCTAGCTGGTAATAAACAAACAACTGTGGCTCCATTTAATGAAGACTCGTAAGCTTTCTTAACCCACTTGTTTATCTGCCTGCCATATGGAGGGTTCATCCAACACACCCCACGCCATTGTTGTTTAAGTCCATCTATTTCCGGTGTAAAATATTTATCACACTTGGTATTATCTTTTGTGGCGCAAACGTCTAATTCAAAATTAAACTCTTTATTTAATTGCTCATAAAAGCATAGAGGAGTTTCCCATGAATCGGTATCACTTGAAAATAGTCCTTTATTAAGCAAATTGTTCACCTCCTATAAATAAATAATTAATGCTATAACTAATGTAATTACTAGTGAGCCTGTTAAGCTTTGTAAGACATGAGCTTTATGGTTTGATTGGTTGTCCATTTAGTAATCCCTCCTATTAATAAATGTCCTATATACCAATAAAATAAAGTTAGCTAGTAGTAGAGCTATTAAGATTTCATACATTTTTCAACCTCCTTTTATTTCTCCCATCTGATAGAATGGTTGTGAAGGGAGGTGTTATTGTGAAAAAAACTGAATTTATTGTCAGAAGATCAGATAATGTTAATTCTTCTTTTGAAATAGATACACCTAATGTATGCCCATACTGCGAACAATCAGGTTCTCATTCCTTGGTTGCAGCAAGTTCTAACTCCGATGACCGATTGGTTTCAATTATTTTAGAATGTGTGGTTTGTAAAGAAACATTCTTTGCCAAATATAATATAGTTACTGATAGGCAAAAATTTGATCATTTCGGGAAACCTTTAAAGACTGAAATTATAGAAGTTTTTCCTCATAAAGCAGCGTCGAATAATTTACCAGCAGACATAAAGGATATTTATCCTGATTTTTATGAGATTTACATACAAGCTTTAGAAGCTGAGTCTCATAATCTGAACCACATTACAGGCATGTCCTATAGGAAATCGCTAGAATTTCTTGTCAAACAATATTTAATAGACCGTTATCCTGAAGAAGAGGATAATATAAGAGAAGAACTTCTAGGGAAATCTATTAAAAGAATTGAATACCCAATGATTCAAAACTTAGCTAAAGCCACATCGTGGTTAGGTAACGATGAAACACACTTTACTAAAAAACATCCTGATTATGACGTTTCAGATATTAAGAAATTTATTGTCTCTTTATGTCATCTTATTGTTGCTGAACACGTTGCCGAAGAAACTAACGAATTACTCACTTGACATTTGTGTTTAACTTAAATCTTTCTATTTCATCTTTTTCAGCTAACAGATTACCTTCTTCAGACCAATATTGATGTACATGTCTAACGGGATTGTCGTTGGTACCGTCTCCTCTACGAGATAGAACATAAATTACTGGTATTGTTTCTACTTGTAGGGGAGTTTGCATTTCTATAGTTTTTTTCATCATTATTTCCTCCTTAGTAAGTAATAGATTAATAGACTAGATAAATTGAATAATACAATGCGTTTCATCATTATGCTTCGAAGCAAATACAACGCTGTTATCAGAACTTAAGTTAGTGATATAGTTCTTTTCCGAAAAACTAATAATGGATTCTTTTGTTAGAATCGATATCACTAAACCGTGTTCCGGTACGTAATCCAATACCAATCTTTCAGCTTCTGCATCAATACTTATTACAGGCTCTGAATCGTCATCAAAATGATAATATTCGATGTTAAACCTAACTCCCACTGTCTCCCGAACTATTTCCCTCATCTTTGCATAACTCTTTTTAAATGCTTCTGCACTTTGTAATACTGCCATTTACAACAACTCCTTAATTTTATGAATCGCATTTTCGTAATAACGGAATGATGGAACTTGCTTATCACTGTGCTTTGCTTTATCCAATGCCCAAATACCATATTCATCTCTCTTTAGCCCGTTTGCTTTTGCAATCCTACCAACCTTATTAGCTGTTATGCCTAACTGTTTTGCAATTTCAGTAGCTGTGTACGTCTTTTCTATTTGCGGCTTTGTCTTAGCTTCTTTTCCTGTGATATGCTCTATAGCATTAATACCGAGTAACTCAACAGCGATTGGAGATAATACTTTATCCTTTTGCATTTCTAGGATTAATTTTGCTTGACGAGTTTTTGCGTTCAGTAACATTGCTTCTGCACGTTGTTTCTGTATTTGCAGTTTGTCCTGTTCGGTTTGTGGCTTAGCTAGTTGGAGTTCTCCTTTACGTAGAGACTTCAACAACTCACGGACAAATGCACGAAATTTTCTTGCTTTAGGTTTCTTGGATAATAGAGTTACTTCGTAAATGCCATCTTCGTTGAAAATACGAACCTCCCTTGTTACTTTTCTTCCACCTTCAACTAGGGACATTTTGTCCTCAGTTGAAAACTCAATATCTTTCAAGTAAGGATTTCTATTTACGATCTTTTGAATTCCACTTCTGTCGGAGTAATCCAATGCTTTTGATAAACCATCAATTGTCATAATGGGTTCGTTGTTTTCATTCCAGTACACTTCAACTTCATTTCCTTCAAACATTTCTTTTACTGCTAGTGATAGATTCAATTCGCTTCCTCCTTCACAATTTCGCTAAAGTTACGATCTAAGAATTTCGCCATCTTCCTAGCATGAAACAACCACGTTTGACCTTGAGATTCTGGATAGTAAACAAATTCTTCTAGTTGTTTTTTGAATTTAGGTGGATATAAAATATTATCCTTAATCCACAGTTGCTTTCGGTTGATTCGCTTTTCTAGGTCTTTCATAGTCCAATAAACACCCTCTAATGATTCGTCTTGCAATCGTTCTAGCTCCACCTTGTCAATTAGAATTTTATCGGCCGGTATCGGAATATTAAGAGAGACATTAAGTTGTTGCATAATTACACCCCTAAAATAAACTTAAAGTTGATTAAAAGTTAAAAATTAAGACGGAATCTTGATATAATCAATATCAGTTTCGTACAAATAAGCTAGAGCGTAAATTACTAATTCTTTAGGTTTAGTTTTTTCGTTTTCCCAATTAATTATAGTTTCACGCCTAACACCCAAACGGTCTGCTACATCTTGTTGCGTTAAGCCCGCATTTACTCTTAACGCTTTCAAAGAAAGTTGCATGCTTCCACCTCCTTCCCTGTGGGCTTGTCTATAATATACTAAACTTAAAGTTGATTGTCAACACTAAAAGTTTATTTTTTTATTAAAAAGTGTAGACAAAAATAAACTAATAGTTTACACTTAATGTGTATTCATTTAACATAGGGGGGTGAAAACATGAGTAGCCAAAAGGAGATATTTGCTAAAAATTTACAACAATTGTTAGAGGCTAGAAAAGTTGATCAGAAGGACTTAGCTAACTACCTAAACACTAGCGAAACATCTGTTTCTAATTGGGTGAAAGGATATAAATATCCTAGAATAGGAAACATACAAAAAATAGCTGATTATTTTGGTGTTAAAAAATCTGATTTAATAGAAGAAAAGGGGAAAAATCCTGTATTCACAACAACTAAATACCCTTTCCTCCCAGTAAGTGTTGCGGCAGGCCTTCCCGAGGTGGTCGATCCTGTGACTGAAGATAATATAGAAACAATATCTATCCCAGACGCAATAATGGGTAAATGGGCAGGTAGTGATGACATATATATAATGAGAGTCAACGGCGAAAGCATGAATAAGATAATACCTAACCACTCGTTAATAGCAGTTAAAAAAATAGATATAAGCAACTTACAAAATGGTGACATAGTTGTTTACAGTAATCACTATGAATACTCCGTAAAGCGATTTTATAAATTTGATGACCGACTGGTATTCAAGCCACATTCAACCGATGTTAGCTATAGTGATAACAACGTACCTTTTGACAGTTACCACAATATAAAAATACACGGAAAGGTGGTTTTGTATATAGTTAATTTAGATTAATTTTTTAGCGCTAAGAAATTAATTATTGGGCAGTTAGCTACTGCCCTATTTTTATAAGGAGTGATAATAACATGGCTAGCTTTACAAAAAGGGGTAAGACATGGCAGTACACTATTAGTCGTATGGTCAACGGAAAGTCTAAACCGATAAGAAAAGGAGGTTTTAAAACTAAAAGAGAAGCGCAGGCGGCAGCCGCCGATATCGAGTCGAAAATGAATAAGGGTTTTAGTCCAATAACGCAGAAAGTTCCTTTTAATGAATACTTCGAAGCATGGATAAAAACATATAAAACAGACATTAAAGAAAACACATTGGCGCGTTATAACAACTCATTACACACTATTAACGAATACTTTAACGATACCGCTATACAGGATATAACAAAGCAATCTTACCAATCTTTTTTAAACGAGTACGCAAAAAATCACGCAAAAGAAACCACAAGAAAACTAAACACACATAT
This sequence comes from Virgibacillus proomii, assembly GCF_900162615.1. Lineage (NCBI taxonomy): Bacteria > Bacillati > Bacillota > Bacilli > Caryophanales > Bacillaceae > Virgibacillus > Virgibacillus proomii. The sequence continues at coordinate 151,378 of NZ_FUFN01000007.1, forward strand.
ACGATCTTGCGTTTTAAATGCGATTGACGAGGGTATTATACATGTTAATTTTACAAGAGGTGCAGTAGTTACTGGAAAGCAGGGTAAAAGCAATGATGAAAAGTATTTAAATTATGACGAGAGCCAGAAGCTTTTAAATGCTATTTCGGAAAAGAAAAAGAAAGCTTTAACGGATTACTTAATAATACTAGCTCTTACATCGGGCATGAGATTTGGAGAAATGGTCGGTTTAACTCGAAAAGACTTTGATTTTACCAATAACACTATCAATATAAATAAAACTTGGGGATATACAAATAAAATGCATAAAGGATGGGGAGAAACGAAAACAGGAGAACAGCGTGTTATAAAAATGGATAAACAAACAATGGAGTTATTCAAAGACCTTTTTGAAAAAAGACCAGAAAACATAAAGAAATTAGTATTTTATAGTCCGTCATCCAAGTATCATGTTATTAGTAATAGTGCTGTTAATAAACAGTTAAAAGAAATGTTAGGCAAATTAAAAATAAAACAAGTTACTATACACAGCATGAGACACACCCATGCATCTGTTTTACTTTACCAAGGAGTATCTTTTTATTATGTATCCAAACGGTTAGGTCATAAAGATATAGAAACAACATTAAACACATATTCTCATGTAATAAAAGAAATGGAAGAACGAGATGAAAATATGAGCGCCGAAACTTTCAAAAGAATGTATGTGTAAAAAATGTGTAAAATAAAATAAAAAATGACGTTTTCTAGCGATAAACACCTTAGTCTCCAAAAACCTCATAAACCTTGATATATCAACGTTTTTAAGTTCTTCACGAATCTTTGCCAACAACCTAAAACAACCAAAATACGCCCCCGGCAGGATTCGAACCTGCGACACACGGTTTAGGAAACCGATGCTCTATCCCCTGAGCTACGGGGGCATTTAATCAGGATTAGTTATAGGAATTCTCATCTTTTCCTTAAAACTATTTCAGCTATTTATCAAGCATTATCTATTATACAAAATTCCGCCATACTTGAAAAGTACTAGATAAATTTAACATGGTTTCCGCTTTGCTTGTATGATAAAATATTATACATCTGTTTCGTTATGGATTGGAGGAATAAGCAATGTCACAAATTCCTTTTATTGCAGTTGAAGGGCCTATCGGTATTGGTAAAACCTCCCTTGCTGAAAAATTAGCTGCACATTTTCAGTTTCATCTATTAAAGGAAATTGTAGAGGAAAATCCTTTTTTAGGAAAGTTTTATGAAAATATCGAGGAGTGGAGCTTTCAAACAGAGATGTTTTTCTTATGCAATCGCTATAAGCAGTTAGAAGACATCGAAAGAGATTATTTAAGCAAATACAAGCCAGTCGTTGCAGATTATCATATATTCAAAAATATGATTTTTGCAAAGCGGACGTTGCCTAAAGATAAATTTCTTAAATATGAACAAATATTTAATATTTTAACGAAGGACATGCCTACACCAAATATAATCGTTTATTTGCATGCGAGCCTGGAAACTATTTTAAAACGGATAGAGCTTCGCGGAAGGAAATTGGAACAAAACATTCAAGCTTCCTATTTAGCACAGCTTATACAGGACTATGAAATGTTTATGGATCATTTTGAGAAGGAATATCCTTCGATTCCAGTGATCCGAATTGATGGTGATAAGGTTGACTTTGTTTATTATCAGGAACATTTGGATCAGATCATAGAGCAAATTTCGAAACAGCTGCCTTATAAATTTCAACAAACATAAGAAAATAGTTAAGAGAGGGAAAGACATCATGATGAAGGCAAGAGAAAAATACAATATCCCACATGACAGCATTATTACAATTGCTGGTACCGTCGGTGTTGGTAAATCGACAATGACACATGCATTAGCAAATGCCCTTAAATTTAAAACGTCGTTCGAAAAAGTAGATACAAATCCTTATTTGGAGAAGTTTTATGCGGATTTTGAACGTTGGAGCTTTCATCTGCAAATTTATTTTTTAGCAGAACGGTTTAAAGAACAAAAGAAAATTTTTGAATACGGTGGCGGGTTTATTCAAGACCGCTCCATATACGAGGATACAGGCATTTTTGCAAAAATGCATTATGATAATGGAACGATGTCCAAAACAGATTATGAAACATATACAAACCTATTTGAAGCTATGGTTATGACGCCATATTTCCCTCATCCGGATTTACTTATATATTTAGAAGGTTCATTTGATGAGATCATTGAACGTATTCATAAACGCGGTCGTGAAATGGAGAAAAATACACCCATTTCTTATTGGAAAGAATTGTATAACCGTTATGAAGAATGGATCAATAACTTTAATGCTTGCCCCATCCTTAGAATAAATATTTCTGACTATGATGTTATAAATCAGGAAAAATCGATTGAGCCGATTCTCGAGCGAATTGGACATTTTATCGAACAGTCACGAAAATGGAAAGCGCAAGAACGGGTATAATTATGATTCAATCAAATCATTATCGCAACATCCGATAATGGAGGTAGGGACAGTGGAAATATCTATATGATTATTTAAAGAAAACGAAACAATTACCCAGTTTCCAACTGATGATCTAGTAGGATTCTAGAGCAGCTTCATAATCGCTTGTATAACACTAGTTCCTGCTCAGTTATAAAATTTGCTCCTTAAAAAACGGCAACGGATAATAACGTCGCCATTTTTTAAGGAGCTTCTTTGTCATTCTAAAAACTTATAGAAAACTATATGAATTCTTTCAAAATACTTATAAAATGAATCTTCATGCAGTAGAGCTTTTCTTTCATTTTTCACTAATTAAAAAGGCTAAAACACACGTGCCCTGAAAAACCTCCATGTATAGCTTCGAAGTTTTCTTTAGTCCTTGAAAAAGAAGAATGCTTTTTCAAGGTGCGATGCCTACTTAAGCAGTCTCTCTTATCCTATCACCCCGAACCAATCGGGCATTTAGGTGCCGTTACCTACACTTAGACCTCTTTGCATTCTTGAAGTAGAAGCCCTAGGCACCTTAGATGGAGGATAAAAATCTCTATGGAACCGCCATTTTTCCTTACCACAGCTGTTTATTACTTCTTATGCGGTAAAAATCACTTTCCCAATTCTATGGATCGGTCTCTAGCTGCATATATACAATCTACTACCATGTTTTGAAAATTATTTTGCTCTAAAATATGAACTCCTGCCTCTGTGGTTCCGGCTGGGCTCGTAATCTTTTTGCGTAATTCCGCAGCTGTTTCTTCCGATTGATTCAGCATCTCTCCAGCTCCGAGTACTGTTTGGTTAATTAATTGCTTCGCTGTCTTTTCATCCATTCCAGCCTCTACAGCAGCTTTTTCCATTGCTTCCACTACATAATAAATATATGCTGGACCACTGCCAGAAAGCCCCGTAACCAAATGCATTTCGGCTTCATCAACTACTACCGTCGTCCCGATCGTGTTAAATAATTGTTCACCTACTTTTAGATGTTCTTCTTTTGCATAAGTACCTGTGCATAAAGCTGTTGCAGAATAGCCGATGGAAGCTGACGTGTTTGGCATTGCTCGAATAATAGGGATAGTTAAACCGGCAAATTCTTGAATCGCAGTCGTTGACACACCTGCTGTCACAGAAATAATTAATTGCTCGCTCCTCAAGTATTTTTTGATAGGCTGGATTGCCTGTTCCATATCATTCGGTTTAACAGCTAAAAAAATAATATCGGAATGTTTAATTAATTCTTCCTTATCATATATAATGTTTATCTGATAACGTTCCTTCAATTGTTGGAGTCTCTCATAATTATTGCGATTTGTTACCGTTAGTTGGCTTTTATCGATAATTCCGGATCGAACTAAACCGGCAATAATTGCCTCAGCAATCGATCCAGCACCAATAAATGCAATATATTTATTCATATTTTACTCCTCCTTCAACACTTCTTCATAAGACGAACAAAGCGTAAACGCTGGTTAGCAACGACAAACTGGCGAGCTTCTAACAAGATAAAGAGAAACTTCATTCCGTGGAACGCTTTTTACACGGAATGTTAGTACCTTAAAGGTATGACCTAAAGGCCCTTGAACCAATCGGGCATTTAGATGCCGTTATCCAATTCAGACTTCTCTGTATTCCTCTATAATCTTAAAGGATAGTCTTACAGCACCTTACATACAGGATAAAGTGAAGCTTCATTCAAGAAGTGCTTTTCTCCTTGAAAAATCGCGATGCATCGCTGTCGTAGACTTTCTTGTCCTTGAAAAACCGCGGTGTATTGCTATCGAAGCATACTCTGTCCTGTCACCCAAACGAATTTGGGGATTTTAAGGACGTTTTTCCTATATCAAAAATTTGCTTTTGATTTTTGATATGAGATAAATCCGGCGGACGGCATAACCCAATTTAGACGGATAGCTTGATCGCTTAAGTTAGGCTAGACCAAAGCTAAAAGGATATCCCTCGCCATGTAGAAGCATATATAAGTTGCCACAAATAAAAAAACCCTTTCTATCCCTAAATATAAGGACGAAAAGAGTTTTCCGCGGTACCACCTATATTGGCATAGTTATACTATACCCAGCTTTTATTGATAACACAGAATTACCTGCGGCCAGTTTTTACTAACAGCTCATAGGTAGGTTCATACCTGCCGGTTACGGTTGGGACCTTTCAGCCGATGAATCCCACTCTCTTTCGTTCGTACATGGTATTACTAGCCTAGTCATTGCTTTTAATATTTTTATTAATTATGTACTATATGCGCAAATCGCTAAAATGTCAAGTGACTATGATCTTTGTCCCAATAAACAACATATTGCCATCCATAAAACAGCATTTTTAAGCCCTTAACGAGTAAAAAAAATCGCTACGATGTAACGATTTTTTCATCTCCAAAATTTTATGCGCTAATATAAAATGGAGGAGGTAGAGGGATTCGAACCCCCGCGGGCTGTTACACCCCTGTCGGTTTTCAAGACCGATCCCTTCAGCCAGACTTGGGTATACCTCCGTGACGACAAGATATAATATACCATGGTTTCAATATGCTTGTCAATTGTAAATATTTTTTAGAAAAAGTTTTATTTTTCCTTCTAATCGCCACTATTTACAATACCATATTATCGCTGAAATATTCGCTCTCTCTTACTGAAATATCCCCATTCAGTTGCAAGAGAGAAAACTTATTTCATTATGTTATGTCCTCAGGTTATATTATATTCCTTGTCTAACTATAACATGCAATAAAATTGCCTAAACTTAAAACTTATAAGATTGTTTATTAAAGTCCAGCAATAAGGACACTTCGAATTCTTTTGTACTTTAGAACATATAAAATTATAACGAAAATTCATTCAACATAGTTAAAAATTTTAAAGTACTATGTATAAGTGCAACTTGGCCATCCTCTACACTCTGCTTGCCACTAGCCACGTTTTCTTTATTGTCTTGTTTCTGTACTATTGGAAAAGTGAGTAGAGATGATTCTCAAAGGAGCAATGCTCGCGTTCATGTATCTAATCAAAGTTCCTCTACTAAAAGTGCCCACGTCCTGTGGGTAACGTAGAAGTAAGCACTTCCTGTACAAGTAAGCTATCCGAAACTACGTCGTCCTCAACTTCGACTAGCTAGGACATGCTAGTGTTGACGTTCAACAAGGATGTTTTGAAATTATCCGACCTTTGTCCTTTTTATCCTCCTTGTTGAACACGTACTTATATTCACTTTACTGTTCTTTTACTACTGTTTTCGCAAATCGATCATGCGGGAGGATTGCCCCATCTTCACTTTCAAATGCTTTTCGATTTTTTAAGTAATCAATCGTACTCCATGTATCTCTATATCCGATACGTTTTAAAATTTGAACTGGTGTTAATGCTGAACCAGTTTCATTTTCAAGCACGAGCCCCATTTTTTTATAACCTATCGTTTGACCATTTTTCCGTAATTGCACAAATTCCAGAGCCCACATGACTACTGTTGGGGTTAGGAAAACATGAACTGCTTCATTTTTGACTTTTTTCCGTAAAAAATGCTCAACTCCAAGTGTTACAAAACTTGATATTGTTAGATCAAGCAGCAACGCCTTCGTACGCTTTTTTGTTATCGGCTTCACGAATATTCCCCCTTTAATGGTTACTTATCATTATATACGATTAGCAAAAGAAGTGGTTTCAATTGTTTTCCACTTCGATTCAGTTCGGATGATAAAATAACCAACCTCTCCACACTACATCATGGAGAGGTTATACAAGGGCAAGAAATTGAGTTTCTAAGAAATTACTGATAACAAAGAAAGCTATATATCATTGTGACATTTCTAGTAAGTTATCAAGTTATTAGCATACGCTAATTTGCAATTGTCCTTTCCTGAAACTCACGTCGAACACGTTTATACGCTTCCTCATCCGTAATAAGTTTTAATGCAGTAAAAGCAGCGGCCTTTGCTGCTATGAGTAAAGCCTGATCAGCTTGTTTTGACTTAGCTGCTTCACGAAAGGCGACCGTATGACCTATTAAATCACTTGGACCAATTTTTATATGAGGGTGAATAGTCGGAACAACTTGGCTAATGTTCCCCGCATCTGTTGATCCGATTGCTGTTTTTTCTACTGAAAGTACTTTCTCTCCCAAAGTTTCTACTTCCTGTTTAAAGAGATCATCAAAGTTTTGATTCACAATAAAATTATCGACTTCATTTTGAAATGCAGTAATTTTCACTTCCGCTCCCGTTGCTAAAGCAGCACCTTGGGCAATCGCTTTGATTCGTTCTGTGATTTGATTTAATGTACTTCTTGTGGCAGCACGAATAAAAAATCTCGCTTTCGCATAATCTGGTACAACATTCGGTGCATCGCCACCATCGGTAATAATACCATGAATCCGCACATCTTTCGGAACATGTTGACGTAATGCGTTGATTCCGTTAAAAAGCTGGATTACACCATCCAGCGCATTAATTCCTTGTTCTGGATGAGCTGATGCATGCGCTGCTTTACCAAAAAACTCAAAATCAAGTGGATCTACTGCTAAAGAAGGGCCAGTCAATGTTGTATCTGCTCCGGGATGAACCATGATAGCTGCATCAATACGATCAACTAATCCAGCCTTTACAAAGCTTCCTTTTGCACTTCCATTTGGTCCGCCTTCTTCAGCTGGGGTACCGAATACGACTACTTCTCCACCGATTTCATCGATTACCTTACTTAAAGAAATTGCTGCTGCAATACTTATTGTTCCAATTAAATTATGTCCACAGGCATGCCCAATTTCTGGAAGAGCATCATATTCTGCTAAAAAAGCAAGTTTTAACCCGTCCTTTTTTCCTTTCCGCTTGGCAATAAATGCCGTTGGATGTCCGGCGATATCCAATTCAATTTCGAAGCCTTTCTCTACCAAAAGATCCGTTAATGTTTTAGCTGCATATACCTCCTGATTACCGATCTCTGGATTTTCATGGATTGTATGGCTTATTTCTATATATCTGTCTTGATTAGCATCTATATCTTCTGCTATTTGCTGTTTTAGTTTCTCTATCTTTTTTACCACTACAGTCATCTGCTTCACCTCATTTAATTTTTATTTATATCCAATCTCACTTAACGGTAAAAACGTTGGAATTGTATTTCCTTTACGTTCTTTTTTAATGAAATTAGCTACATCCTCTGATTGATAAATTTTTACCAGTTTATTTAACAACTTATCATCTTTATCTTTAGCTTGAACGGCTATGATGTTTACATAAGGTGTTGCCGTCTCATCTTCATGATAAATTGAATCTTCTAAAGGACTTAAGCCAGCATCAACAGCTATCCCATTATTAATAATCGATGCATCGACATCTGGAAGAACTCTTGGTGTTTGCCCCGCTACCAATAATTCAAACGTAAGATTTTTTGGGTTTTCTGCAATTTTGTCTAATGAGCCGTTACCATCAAAACCTTTTTCCAATTTAATCAGCCCAGCATCCTCAAGAAGTAACAATCCTCTTCCCATATTCGTCGTTTCCTTCGCTAAGGCGATTGTTCCGCCGTCAGGAATATCCTCAGGACTGTCATGCTTTTCGGAATATAACCCCATTGGTGCAATAACTGTTGTTGCAATTGGCGCTAAGTCTAAATCGTGTTCTTTAATGAAATTTTCAAAGTAAGATATCGTTTGAAACGAATTGGCATCAATTTCACCTTCAGCTAATGCTAAATTTGGCTGTACATAATCTGAAAAACGAACGATTTCTACATTAATTCCTTCCTTTTTCGCTTTTTTTGCTACATAATCCCAAATCGTCGTATCTGAGCCACTGATTCCCACCTTGACTGTAGAAGTTGCTTCACTTTTAGAACAAGCAGTAATCAAAACTGCAGCTAATAATAATGAAAAGATGAATACGATTTTTTTCATGTTGTTTCGCTCCTCTTTTTATCTTCTTCTAACTTTTTTAGCAATGAAATTGCCAATTGATTGCAAACTTTGTACCATAATGATCAGAATACCAACTGTAATTACCATAACAACCGTATCAAAGCGTTGATATCCATAAGTAATTGCTAAATCGCCAAGTCCGCCACCGCCAACAGCACCCGCCATTGCCGAAGCGCCAACTAAACCAATTGTTGCAATAGTTATCCCTAATAGTAATGAACTAAGTGCTTCCGGAATTAAAAAACGCATCATAATTTGCCATGGCGTTGCTCCCATTGCTTGTGCTGCTTCCATCACTCCAGGGTCCACCTCTAATAATGAATTCTCGATTAAACGGGCTATATATGGTCCAGCAAATAAAACCATTGGTACAATAGCAGCTGCTGTTCCAATCGATGTTCCTACAATTAATCTTGTAAGAGGGATGACTGCTACCATTAGAATAATAAATGGTATGGAACGGAAAATATTTATGACTGTGTTTAAAGCCGTAAAAATAAATTTATTCTCCCATAAATGCCCTTTTCGTGTCACAACTAATAAAATTCCTAAAACGAGACCGATAATAAAAGAAAAGATTAAAGATACACCTACCATGACAATTGTTTCCCATAATGCTTGGATAATTTCTTGCTCGTCAACTAACATCTACTAACACTTCCTTTATCGTCACTTTCTGCTGATGAATATGCATGATGGCACGATTTATTTCTTTTTCCTCTCCCGAAAACTGAACAATCAAGTTGCCAAAAGGAATCCCCTGAAGCTCTGTAATACTGCCAAATAGAACATTGACATCGACGGTATATTGTTTAGCAATTTGTGATAATAGTGGTTCACCTGCTGATTTTCCGACAAAACTGATTCGGTATAGTTGACTGCCATCACCTTGTTGTCTAATTAATTGAAAGATCGACTCCGGTATATTGTCATGCATGACAGAACGGACAAAATTACGTGTAATAGCTGTTTTTGGCTGTGAAAAAACGTCAAATACACTGCCTGTTTCAATCACTCTTCCCTTATCCAAGACCGCTACCTTATCACATATTTCACGAATAACGCCCATCTCATGAGTAATCATCAAAATAGTGACATGATACTCTTCATTGACTTTTTTTAATAATTTTAAAATGGACTGTGTCGTTTCTGGATCCAATGCAGAGGTTGCTTCATCACATAAAAGTATTTTTGGTTTGGTTGCTAATGCTCGTGCAATCCCTACACGCTGCTTTTGGCCACCCGATAACTGATTTGGGTAAGTTTTTGCCTTATCCGCTAAGCCAACAAATGCTAACAGCTCGGTAACCCGTTTTTTTACTTCCTCCTTGGGAACATTGGCTAATAATAAAGGCATTGCCACATTTGTATAAACATTTTTGGAGTTCAATAAATTAAAATGCTGAAAAATCATACCAATTTTTCGTTTTGCCTCTCTTAATTTCTTAGAAGAAAGATGTAATATGTTCTTGCCGTCCACTACCACCTTTCCGGATGTCGGTCGTTCTAGTAAATTAACACAGCGAATCAGTGAGCTTTTCCCCGCACCACTAAATCCGATAACGCCATAGATCTCTCCTTTGTCAATATGCAAGTTTACATCATCTAATGCTGTTACTTGCTGCTGTATCCCTTCATAAATTTTTGTTACATGATCAAATGTAATCACCATCTCACTCCCTAATTATTTTCTTTAGCAAACTAGCGACAAACCTCTTGACGTAAAACCTATCTAGATTTTACACATCCGTTTATCTTGCTATTACATTAGCTTGTCGCCAAGTCTTTATGGCGAAAATGATCGTTTTTCTTATACGATAAAGTGAAACTTCATTTCTTGGAATGCTTTTCCCAATAAATGTTAGTTAAACGAATCGGGCATTTAGGTGCCGTTTTCTCCCACTTAAATCCTTTTGTATCAACTCAAGATTTTGAAGTGGGAGTCTTACGGCACCTTACATGCGGGATAAAGTGAAACTTCATTCCGTGGAATGCTTTTTACACGGAATGTTAGTACCACAAGGGTATGACCTAAAGGCCCTTGAACC
>NZ_FUFN01000008.1:300000-387579 GCF_900162615.1 Virgibacillus proomii
AAGTCCTGCTCTTTTCAACATCTTATCATCTGTTGAAAATCCAAGTGGATGAATTAAATGTAACGTTGCATTTGTTGCTAAACATGTTCTGGCTATATTGCCAGTGTTAGCTGGAATTTCTGGTTGATATAATACGACATGTAAACTCACTTTTTCATTCTCCTTACGTCTATCTACGTTACAAGTATAGCACTATTTTCTTTATCCCAAAAGCGCTGTATTATTCCGTATGAATTCGAAAAAATTTATATTGAATCTGTGGTGTCCAAGCAGAGGAATCTTCATAAGACCAATAGCGATTTCGGCTATTATCGGTATGTGCATTAACAAGTGGCATGCCGTATGCGTCTTTTGCTACAACAATTGTATTATGATCCCACCTGCCATCTCCTGAAAAGTCATAGCAAATAACATCACCAGGAATAAGCTCCTCTGGCGATTCTTTCTCTTCTCCACGTAAACCTTGCGTTGAGCCCGATAAATACCATCGCATGGAGTGAGCAACTGCCCAGCTAAAGCTCCAGCTATCCTTTCCGTACCACCAACCGCGCTCTCTAATTGGTGCCCCCCGCATTGGTGCACCACCAGCAAACAAACATTGCGATACATAGTTCGTACAATCGACGTCGAAGGTTCGATAGGCTGGATTATAGCTATTCCACCATCGTTCTGCATATTGAACTGCTCGGTGGCGATCATAAACAGCTCGCTTATATGAAGTTTCAGTATTCATATTCGGTACCACTTTTCCTTTATCATTTTGCATCAAAATCTGCTGCTGTTTATGGTCTGTTATCTCCCCATTAACCATGTTAAATGTATATGGTGAAATTACTTCTTCCATATAAAGCTGTTCTCGCTGTTTTACTAAAAACCGTAAATGTAACAGATAATTGTAGGATTGTTCATCATTGTAGCGTAGTTTTCTGTACAACTGACCATTTCCTTTAATTCGTACTATTTTAGCACTTCTTTCAGTAAATAACTTTCGTTTTCTTGACCACCAATTTTCTTTATTTTGATCTGAAGCAAAAAAATCTAACCAGTAGCTTTTCAGCTTCTCCATAAAAAATCCCCTCCATAGAAAGTATATGGATGGTAGGCTTGTCAAACATCTAGTTTTATATTTTTTTGCATGTAAGATTAATAATTTGTGGTAGCTTGAGTAAAATAAGCAGATTAAAGATCTCGATGAACTCACCTATTATTTTTTAGCATGCTGGTGTTGAAATGCCAATCCTTTTTCCATCTCATATAAGACCTGTTCATCTTCCTCTGTTTCCATTGCTTCTTTAATAGCTTGAAATGCCTCATCCGTTCCAATTTTCCCTAATGACCATGCCGCTGTTCCCCGAATTACCGGACGGGGATCATTACGCATGATATCAATGATTTCAGCAACAGCTGTCGTATCTTTATAATGCCCTAACGCTATCAAAGTATTGCGCTGAATCGGCTTTTTCCCCCGCCATGATCCCGAAATATGCCCAAATTTTTCTTTAAATTCGCGATTAGATATTTTTAACATAGGAATTAATTTTGGTTTAGCTATATCGTGTTCAGGTTCAAACTCAGGATGTATATGAAAATCCAACTTTAAGTTTTTTGGACAGACCATTTGGCATGTATCACAGCCATAAACACGGTTACCAATTTTCGAACGGAATTCATCCGGTAAAAAATCTTTTGTTTGAGTTAAAAACGCGATACAACGTTTTGCATTTAATTGACCAGCCTGAACAATAGCGCCTGTAGGGCAAGCATCGATACATTTGGTACAAGATCCACAACTATCTTCAACGGGCTTATCGGGAGTAAATGGTATATTGGTAATTAGTTCGCCTAAATATACAAAAGACCCAAATTCCGGAGTAATAATAGAAGTATTTTTACCACTAAAGCCAATCCCTGCTCGTTCTGCAACCGCGCGGTCAGATAATTCTCCTGTATCGACCATCACCCTACTTTTACCATCTGGTACTCTCTTCCGGATAAATTCGGCAAGCTTTTCAAGTCTTTCCCGTAAAACAATATGATAATCAATTCCCCAGGAAGCCCTCGCAAATAAACCGCGTCGTTCCTGCTTCGTACTTCTAGGAGCTCCCTTCATGCGGGTGGGATAAGCTAATGCAATAGAAATAATCGATTTGGCTCCAGACAGTAAACGCTCCGGCTCTGTTCGCTCCTCAATCGTTCCTTTTTCAAAACCGGATTGATAATCTAATGCTTGCTGTCTGCGCAGACGTTCTTTTAATTCCGTAAACACATCTGCTGAAGCAAAGCCAATTTTATCAATGCCAATTTTCTTGCTATAATCAATAATTTCCTGCTTCAACTGTTCCGTTTGCATCATTTATTCTCCTTGCCTGTACTTTTTTACAACTGCTGTACGCATTCGATTTAACACTGCCGCAATTTCAAATCGACGAGGTCTAGCTAAATCTCCCGGGTGCTCTTTAGGATGTAATGTAAATGAAGCTAAGCCTTGTTGATCCATTTGCTGCTCAATACGATCCAGTAATTCAGGCAAAGCAACGTTATCCATTTGATTATTTCTATCTAAGTAATGAAGGATTTCTGCAATCATTCTTGTCTGTGATGCATCAACAAGCTGTTCAACCTCTGCAAATGAGATATCCGTTTTTCCCATTTGTATATGAGTTAAACCTTTTGCTTGAACTTTTGCTCTCTTGCCCTTTCTTGTCTGTAATGAGCTTTGTTGAAAGTAACGTCTGGTTAACTTACCAAATCGTTTATTCCCTCCATTGTTTCTGATTAAAGGGTATTTTTCTATAATTGCTTTTGCTTCATTTGTTGCATTATCTGGTAAATAGTTTTCTAATCGAATAACTGTATCCGCTGTAGCAAAATAATCACCTGAGCCGCCCATTACAATAATCGTAGACACAGATAATTCATCACGAAGCTGTGTTATTTTATCAATGAATGGTGTAATCGGTTCTTTATCTGCGTGCACGAGTAATTGCATTCTGTGATCACGAATCATAAAATTAGTAGCACTTGTATCTTCATCAATTAATAATGTGGAAGCCCCTGCTTCTAATGCCTCCATTACATTTGCTGCTTGGGATGTACTGCCACTAGCATTATCGCTTGAAAAAAATGTAGTATCCTGACCATGTGGTAAATTATTGATAAACGGAGAAATATCAACACCTGTAATTTTCCGACCATCTTCAGATCGAATTTTTACTGCGGAAGGATCGGTTAAAACAAACTCCCTTCCATCACCGTTTACATGTGAATATACTCCTCGTTCTATTCCCCTAAGCAATGTACTTTTACCGTGATATCCACCGCCGACAATTAACGTAATTCCTTTTTTAATTGCCATTCCTTTGATTGGCACGTCAGAATGAGGAATCTGTATCTCCACCTCATTTTCAGGTGGACTTTGGAACGGTATCGCCTGCTTTAAAGGTCGATTACTAATTCCGCTTTCTCTAGGTAAAATTGATCCATTTGCTAAAAACGCTACCCAGTTATTTTCTTTCATTACTTGACGAATTGCTTCTTGCTGGTCTGCTAACTTGATCGCCTGTTCAATTGCTTTATTAGTAATTGTAAAAACAGAATGATTAATAATGTCTGGAAGAACACGGAAAAATAATTTATCAGCTTCTCTACTATTTATTTTCCTTCCATTTGCCGGTAGTCCAACTGAAATACAAACCGTTATTTTTTCTGAGGTAATTTGTACAGCACTGCGCTCCAGCTTTTCTTGCCCTGGGCGATCAAAAAAGATGAAGCCGCTCTTACCTGAGCCTTTTACATGAGAAGCTTGCTGAGCTACAACCTTACCTATTATACGAGCAAATGCATCTTCAACAGCAATCTTTCTTGCATATGTTTGAAGCCATTCAGCTTTAATTTGTCGCTTACTTGCAGGAATAATGATTCTAAGTTTAGAAGGAGCAGCAAACGGATCTCCTTGAACATGATCAATCATAAACTCATAATCCGTTCCCTGATAGTTTCCTTGAATACGTTTATATGCTTTATAGCCTTTGTTATCAATTTCCTTTAAAAGCTTCACTAGACTATTCATATAGACACACACCTCTATTGCTTTAAATTCATTAGTCAAAAAAATGAAACAAGCCTCTAATAACAACTATCTTCTTTTTCTGCTTCCGATTTTACATGTTCCCAATAAAGAAGTAAAACAAATCTTCCGGAAAAGCATGAGGTATCTATTTTTTTAAAAAACATAAAGGACAAGCGTTCTCTTAATGACGTACAAACTAGAAATATTCTGACGGGATAAAGTGAAACTTCATTCCATTTTACCTCGGAATGTTAGTTGAACGAATCGGGCATTTAGGGGCCGTTTTTCCCATCATGCTTGCAACATCATTAGCACATTGTTTGAAATGAGAAAAATACGGCACCTTACATGCGGGATAAAGGAAACATGCCTCTAAAACAAGGGTATGCCTATACTTGAGCGGCAAGCCCGCTTTAGTCGGTCTTCCTTTAGATTCGTGCCGAAGTTAACTAATCGCAGGAAGAAGATCGAAGTTTGCTACTGCTTGATCACGGAAGGTAATTTATCAATAAAGTTATCCACCATATAGAAACAGTATCGTTTTCTAGATACCAATTAAAGAAAAATTCACCCTTCATACTAAAATAATAATAACTGGTTCAAACATATAGATCCCAGTTAATACTCTAATTTTCAAAAAACTAAAAACGCAATACTTCGTACCCTTTACATTACGAAATACTGCGTTAAGACATATGTATGGAGCGGATGAAGGGAATCGAACCCTCGTCATCAGCTTGGAAGGCTGAGGTTTTACCATTAAACTACACCCGCATTCATTGAGGTTATGTAACTTTTAAAAAATATACATTTTTTGAATGCAGAAATTATTATAACAGTTATTCAAAGTTAGATCAAGACATTTTTTAATTTTTTTCGACAAAAAATGAATTCTAAACTGTTTTATTTTGTCTGTACACCTTCAATTTGTTCTTTTTACTAATTCAGTCAAGCTTATGAGACATAAATAAAACGAAGCAAGTTACAAGTTCTGGACATCGGATGACTCCCTGCCGTTCATACTTACATTGTAACGCAGTTGAACCACTCTCCTTTGAACAAAAATGAAAAAAATTTGCTTAGAAAGATTTACAATCTAATAAAGAAGTTATAGAATAGTCATAAGTTTTAGGGAGGAGAAAAAGAATGGCTGTATATCCAATTGTAATTGCACAACAGAAGTTTACACATCAAGACAGCCTGCGATATCCGTTTGAAGAACGCGGGCTTCAGTTTGGCGACGGAATTTATGAAGTCATCCGTATATACGAGGGAAAATATTATCTTCTAGCAGAACATCTCGATCGGCTATTTCGTTCCGCAAAAGCAATTAAAATCGATTTGGCTATATCGAAGGAAGAATTAACTCAATTATTATTGAAATTATTAGAAAAAAACAACATGGTAAAAGATGGAAAAGTATATCTACAAGCGACGAGAGGATCTGCTCCACGTGATCATGTATTCCCAAAAGACGTTCCTGCAAATATGTATGCCTATGTTCAAGACTTGCCACGTCAATTAGATAAGCTTAAGCACGGTGTTTCAGCAATTACAACACCAGATGTACGGTGGGAAAACTGTTATATTAAAAGTTTAAACTTATTACCAAATGTACTTGCTAAGCAAGAAGCAAGAGAGCAAGGTTGCTACGAAGCAATTTTGCATCGCGGGGAGCTTGTTACTGAATGTAGTTCATCAAATATTTATCTTGTTAAAGATGGAGAAATCCATACCCATCCTGCTACAAATCGTATTTTGCACGGCTGTGTACGATTACGAGTAGAAGCGTTTGCCAAATCTCTTTCTATTCCATTTTTTGAAGAAGGTTTTCATAAAGAAAATATTTATGATGCAGATGAAGTATTCTTATCTAGTAGTACGTCTGAGGTAATGCCGATTGTAAGTGTGGATGGTAAACAGATAAAAGATGGTATCCCTGGTCCAATTACCCGTAAGTTGCAGCAAGCATACGAAAAAGATGCAGAAATTATTGACAACAAAATTGCTTCTAGCACATAGAAAAACCAAGGCAAGCTAAACGCCACAACATCCCTGAAAAAAACGCGAAGTGTGCTGTTGAAGCTTGCCTTTTCTAAACTCTAAAAGCGGGATTAAAATTTCTATTGTGTCACCTTTGAAATTCGATACGTTATTTCGATTTTTCTTTTTTAGTTAATATTCCCAACATACCTTCATCCTCTTAACATAATACGAAGTCTTTCATCATGATGAGACTTCGTATTTTTTCATCTTATTACTACTTTACATATGCCTTTGGACGGCGAACCATCCTTCTTATCTAAGTTTTATCATGCTTGAACTCCTATGCTAGACGATGCTAATTTCAAATAAATATCCATACTGTAAAAACCAAATATTGTTTCCTAGACAACATTAACTTTTCAAATTGTTAGATTCATTCGTTATTCTGACACGATTCTTAGTTGGTAAAGCTATATTATACTACTCTACCAACACTCCAGTTTTTTCACTAACTAGGCTAGCTCAGGACAGTTACAATTCCATACCTATTTGCTAGAGGCAGTTTATTGTACATATTTTCCGTTTATTTAACAATTAACACTCGACATTCCGCACGTTGAACAATTTGATTACTTACACTTCCAAGAAAAAATCTTCCTACATTTCCTAGCCCGCGACTGCCCAAGATAATTAAATCAATCTTATTTTCATTTGCATATTCGAGAAGTTGGACACTTGGATTACGGAATGAATAATCTACTAATACTTCTGCTATACAGTTGATTCTTTCTTTAACAAAATCCTGTTGAATTCGTTCCATAATAGGGCGTAGGTCTTCAGCCATGTCGCTCATAAAACTTCGTGCAAGTATTGCATTAGTAGTCGGACCAGCATGAGTAACTACCGTCACTGCATGTACATTTGCATTTGAAAATTTTGCTTGTTTTTTTGCTTCTTCCATTGCTTTTTTACTTAATTCTGACCCATCATAGGCTACTAGAATATTTTCACTCATAATAGCTTTCCCCTTATCAGCTTTGTACATCTTAAAACTATCATAGCATATTAATGAAAGCGCTCTATAACATTTGTGAAAACGTCATAGATAATTCTTTTTTAAAAAGATAAGAAAATTTTTCTGTTATTAAAATTGAACATTCATCTACATCAAATTTCAGATGATGACGTCTCATAATAAAATAATTAGAGATACATATGGAGCTCTCAACGAATTTTTACGATTTATGGATAGAACTGTTTTAGATTTTAAATATTTTTTCTTCCTTTTCCCCATTTGAATTCAATTAACTTCATAAAAGAACAAAAGCTAGTAGGAGTTTTCTTCCATCTCCTACTGAATGTTAGTGCCACAAGGGTATGACCTAAAGCCCCTTGAACGAATCGGGCATTTAGGTGCCGTTTTGTCCCACTTAGACCTTTTGTATCAACTCAAGATTTTGAAGTGGGAGTCTTACGGCACCTTACATGCAGGATAAAAAAGTTATTTTTTCCTCTATTCCAATTGATTCGGGTTTCGAATTAGTTTAAACTATCAAAAAGTAAATCTTTTTTAATAAAGAGGAGGAAAATAATGAGAAGTTTCAAACGCGCTCTTACTACTACCGATATTACTAGATTAGAAGTGTTTAGTGATCCGCAGTTCACCCCAGATGGTACAGCATTTACGTTTACATCTACTACAATCAATGAGGAAAAAGAATACGAATCTCACCTTTTTTTCCAAAAGCTAAATGAGAAAGAAGCAAATCCATGGACATTCCATGCCAGCAAAAATAGTCAACTGCGCTTTTCCCCAGATGGTAAAAGAGCTGTGTTTCAATCAACAAGAAGTGGCCTTTCCCAAATTTGGTTAATTCATATGGATGGCGGTGAACCAAAACAATTAACTACTTTTCACCGTGGTGCAACTAACCCCGTTTGGTCCCCAAACGGAAAACATATTTTCTTCTCGGCTTATTTAACGCATGATGACGATATACAACAACAAAAAGAGCCTACAAAAGAAGAAAAAAAAGAGGAACAAGCAGCCGAACAACAAAAACCGATGATTGTTAATCGTTTAGATTATAAGTCTGATGCAAGGGGACTTCATGATCATACAAGAAAGCAAATCATTATGATGAATGTGGATGAAGGAACATTGAAACAATTAACTAACAATGATAAAGACCATGAATTTCAAGATATATCACCGGACGGCAACGCTATATTATTTACTGCTAACTTGAATGATGATACTGACTACGAACTAACCAATGACCTATACTGTCTCCATATTCGAACAGAGCAAAAAAAGAAACTAACAAATGGTGAAGGGACTTATTACAAGGCGTCGTTTTCCCCAGACGGAACGAAGATCGCTTCGTTTGGCCACGAGTTTGCTTATAAAGGGGCTTCTCTTACGGAATTGTATGTATTTGATTATGAAACAGCGAAAAGAAACAGGCTAAGTAAAGATTGGGATATTGAGCTTGGCGATTCCATGATTGGGGACACTCGCCTTGGAGAATCAGAATCAGGCCCTGTGTGGAACGAAGATAGCACATGTATTTTTTTTATTGCAACGAGCGAAGGAGCTACCGAACTTCACCAAGTTTCCTTAGAGGGAGAGCGTCAAGTTCTTTATAAAAATGATAATCACGTCTTTGGTTTTGCATATGATGGTTCAACAAAATCATTTATTCTCGGCATAAGCACCCCAACTGCTCCATGTGATTTTTATTTATTAAAAGAGGATGGAACTCTTATTCTTCTTACTAATAGTAATAAAGCATTACTGGATGAAGTTGCATTGCAAGAACCAGAAGTATTTAATGTAAACACAGAAGACGATTGGACAGTTCAAGGCTGGGTATTACGTCCTTACGGATTTACAGAAGGAAAAAAATATCCGACAATTTTAGAAATTCATGGTGGCCCGCATGCCATGTATGGTCAAACTTTTTTCTTTGAAATGCAGCTGTTAGCAGCAAAAGGGTTTGTCGTGTTATACACAAATCCACGAGGTAGCCACGGATATGGACAAAAGTTTGTTAATGCATGTCGCGAAGATTACGGAGGTGGTGATTATCGGGACTTAATGGCAACTGTAGATTATGCTATTAAAAAGTATAGTTTTATCGATGATCAACGTCTTGGTGTTACTGGTGGCAGTTACGGGGGCTTTATGACAAATTGGATTATTGGTCATACCAATCGTTTCAAAGCAGCTGTTACACAACGTTCTATTTCTAATTGGCTCAGCTTTTATGGAGTAAGTGACATTGGCTACTTTTTTACAGAGTGGGAGCATGGAGTAAATTTATTAGATGATCCTGCTAAGCTTTGGGAATTTTCTCCATTAAAATATGCAGAAAAAGTAGAAACGCCATTACTAATTTTACACGGTGAATTAGATTACCGCTGTCCTATTGAGCAAGGCGAACAACTTTTTGTCACGTTAAAGCATTTAAAGAAAGAAGTAGAATTTATTCGCTTCCCTAAGGCTAATCATGAGCTTAGCCGCAGCGGAAAACCGGATATTCGTATGGAGCGTTTGAATCATATTTGCAGATGGTTTGAAAAACATCTCTAATAAAAAACTATACCAAAATTCTTGTTAAAAATGGATTCTTCCTATTTTACTTAGTATGTATCTAACAGGATAGTATGAACTCAAAAACCATAAACACTATTTTATACATTCAAAAAGCTGATGTTTCTTAGCATCAGCTTTTTGAGTGTTAACCAGATTTAATCATTTTATCCGTGAACTTGTTGGCTTTTCTTTTCGACAAGCGGCATGATAGTCTTGTAATGCGACTACTTTCGTTTTTGGCGATACTTGGTTTCTATTTTGAAGTACGAGCCATTCAAATGTTTCCAAACTTGTAAAACAAGGAATCTGGTGACGAGTAGCCCACTCCCTCAGATAAAAACCAAACTTATTTGGTTCTCTGCCCTGATTAGGAAGATTTAAAATAAGGTCAGGTTTCTTTCCATTTCGTAACTTTTCCAACTCATTCCGTTGTTTTTTTATGACCGTAACAGGTAGCCCATGTTCCTGTAAATAAACTGCAGTCCCTTCTGTAGCCAATAGGGAAGCGCCTGCCTGAATACATGCCTGGATCGTTTTAAGGCTATGTGTTTTCATTCGATCTGCTATAGATACGAAGATAGTTGGTGCTTGTTTATCCAGAAATTGATTAACATAAAGCGGGAACAATTTGCTAAAGGCCTGTTGTTTATTTTTGGATATAGCAATAATTTCTCCTGTAGATTTCATCTCCGGCCCCAATAAATGATCAACTCCCTTTAGCTTGGCCGCTGAAAATACTGGTGATTTTACCGTTATAAAAGGCGGCTCCATACATAAACCTAATTGATCAGCTAGATCTGTTAACCTCTTCCCTAACTGTACCTGTACAGCCCATTCTACCATAGGAGTATCGGTTACTTTACTCAAGATAGGCACGGTTCGAGAAGAACGCGGATTGACCTCTAATACATAAACTTTGCCAGCATGGAGGATGAATTGAATATTCATCATACCGATAATTGGTACCATTTGGGCAATTTTTCGAGTAATAGCAGTAATTTGCTGTTTTTCCGATGGAAGGAGTGACAGTGGTGGAAATACTGCTAAACTGTCACCAGAATGGACTCCTGCTCTTTCTACATGTTCTACGATGCCTGGAATAATAATATCTTTGCCATCACTAATAACATCAACTTCACACTCTTTTCCCGGAAGGTAGGGATCGATTAACAATGGCCAACAGCGGTCATTTGTATCTTCTTTAATTCTATTAATATACTGCTCTAATTCAGCATGATTATAGCAAATAAACATCGACTGTCCGCCAATCACATACGATGGGCGAATTAATACAGGAAATCCGAGTTCTTTTGTTGACTCCGTTAACTGCTGTTCGTTTTGTACGATACTGCCTTTCATATGCAAAATGGACCATTCGTCTAATAGTTGATAAAATTGCTCCCGGTCCTCCATTTGATCAATATGCTTGGGAGCTGTTCCTAATATAGGAACGCCTGCTTCTTCTAATTCGTTTGCTAAATTAATCGCCGTTTGTCCCCCAAACTGAACAAGCACACCGTCTACTTTTTCTTTTTCAATTACGCGCAGGACGTCCTCAAATTCAAGTGGCTCAAAATAGAGTTTATCTGCAACAGAATAATCGGTGCTTACCGTTTCTGGGTTATTATTAATCACAATGGCTTCATAACCGAGTTTTTTCACCGCTAACACAGCATGGACAGAGCAGTAATCAAATTCTACCCCTTGCCCGATTCGAATTGGCCCAGATCCAAGTATTACTATTTTCTTGCAATTATTTCCAACTTTTACTTCATCACGTCCATGCCAAGTAGAATAGTAGTATGGGGTAATCGCGTTGAATTCTCCAGCACATGTATCGACCAGTTTATATGCTGGTTTTATTTGCAAATCGTTCAATCGTTTTCTTACCAATTCAGGCTTTGTGTTCATCAGCTTAGCAAGGTGTCTATCACTTAAATTAAATCGCTTCGCTTGTAACAGTAAAGACTTAGATATACGTAAAATAGAATGTTTTTTTAATTCATTTTCTAAAGCTAAAATTCGCTCTATTTTTGTTAAAAACCAAATATCGATTTGAGTAATGGCATGTAAATCTTTTATACTTTTACCGCGCATCATAGCTTCAGCAATTGCAAACAGCCATAAATCATTCGGCTCTTGTATCAAACATTGTAATTCCGCATCAGATTTTTTCTTTATCCTTGATAAATGTAAACTGTCAACGTCCATTTCCAAGGAGCGAATTGCTTTTTGCAGCGCACCTTCAAATGTGCGATCAATCGCCATTACTTCTCCGGTTGCCTTCATCTGTGTTCCCAATGTACGATCTGCTTCCGTAAATTTATCGAAAGCAAATCGTGGCAGTTTGACAGTGATATAATCAAGCGCCGGCTCAAATGACGCATACGTATTTCCAGTGATCGGATTTGCAATTTCATCTAAGTGATAACCAATAGCGCATTTCGTAGCAATCCGAGCAATGGGATAGCCTGTCGCTTTTGAGGCAAGCGCAGACGAACGGCTGACACGCGGATTAACTTCAATGATATAATAATGATTCGAATTTGGATCCAAAGCAAACTGAATATTACATGCGCCAACAACTTTTAAAGCTCGAATGACCTTTAATGATGCAGAACGAAGCATTTGATATTGTGTATCAGATAAAGTCTGTGAAGGAGCAGTCACCATAGAATCTCCTGTATGAACTCCAACTGGATCCATATTCTCCATATTGCAAATAATGATGCACGTATCATTTTCATCTCGCATCACTTCATATTCTATCTCTTTCCAGCCTTTAATACTTTTTTCCACAAGCACTTGATGGATAGGACTTAACTCTAAAGCCGATGGTAGCTGCTCTAAAAGCTCTGCTGCATTATCAGCAAACCCTCCACCTTCTCCGCCTAATGTATATGCTGGACGTAATATGACAGGAAATCCGATTTGCTTTGCAAATGAGAGTCCTGCATCTATTGTTTTGACAATCTTTGATTGGCAAACAGGCTCGTTTATATCATGCATTAACTGCCGAAATTGCTCTCTATTTTCTCCTTTTTGAATCGAATCTACGGAAGACCCCAACACCTTTACTTGATGTTTTTCAAGTATTCCCCTCTTGTAAAGAGCAATGGTTAAATTTAATCCTGTTTGCCCCCCCAAAGTACCAATTAAACCATCAGGCTGTTCACGAGCTATAATTGCCTCGACGCTTTCTACAGTCAATGGCTCCATATATACTCTATCGGCAATATGCTTATCAGTCATCATCGTTGCCGGGTTGTTGTTAACTAAAATAACTTCAATCCCTTCCTCTTTTAGAGCTAGACAGGCTTGCGTACCAGCATAATCAAATTCCGCTGCTTGGCCAATTACTATTGGTCCCGAGCCAATAACAAGTACTTTATTTAATGCTTTGCGCATAAGTGATTCCTCCCAGATGTCTTACCTGTTCCATAAACTCTGTCATGATATATGCCGTATCACTCGGACCGGGATGAGACTCTGGGTGAAATTGGACTGTGGTAATCGGTAAAAAATGGTGCTTCATTCCTTCAATCGTTCCATCATTAACATGTTGAAAAAGCGGTAGAAATATCGTAGGATCGATACTGTCTTTTCTTACTACATAGCCATGATTCTGCGATGTTATTTTCACCTTTCCCGTTAGTAAATCTTTTACCGGATGATTGGAACCGCGATGTCCAAATGGCAGCTTTTCTGTATCTGCTCCATACGCTAAAGCAATTAGTTGATGGCCCAAACAAATTCCTAGTGTTGGATAGTTTTCCGTTAATTTTTTTACAACTGGAAAGTATAGCTGTAATTCTTTCGGATTGCCAGGACCGTTACTAATAATAATTCCATCTGGATTTAGCGCTTGAATCGATGCAGATTTTTCACTAAAAGGCATAATCGTTACTTTACAATGATGGTTTAATAGTCCCTCTACAATAGATTTTTTATAACCAAAATCTAAGACAACAATATGACAATCTCCCTTTCCGAGTTGAATTGGCTGCTTAACACTTACTTTTTGTACTAGATGTTTCGTATTAGGTATCGAAAATGAATATTTATAATCTGGAAAGGCTTTTTCCAATACAATTCTCCCTTTTACCGTTCGTCGCTTTCTTATCACAGCAACAAGTGCTCGTGTATCTACATTTTTTAAACCTGGAATACGATTCTGCTTCAACTCTTCAGATAACGTTGTTTTTGCTTGAAAATGACTGGGTTTATCACATAGATCATTGATAATAACACCTGCAATTTGCAGACGATCACTTTCTATATTAATGGAATTCATCCCGTAGTTCCCTACAATTGGATATGTCAAAGTAATGATTTGTCCAGCATATGAAGGGTCTGTAAATATTTCTTGGTAACCCGTCATGCTTGTATTAAAAACAACTTCACCAGTTACTTCACTTTCATAACCCAGCCAATCTCCTGTGAATACTTCTCCTGTTTCTAACACCAGTTGCCCCTTAGTCATTCTCCTCCACCTCTTCGATTCGGATTGTAATTATTCATTATTATAGTAATACTTCACAACATATTCAAGTATATTTATAAATTTTAATTAATATTTATACATTTTATAACTGCTTTATGTAATTATTAGTCAAGTGGCTATGATAATTGCTTAACATCTATTTTTTGTTATCATTTGAATTTGAGTAGCTTATTCATTTATCAGCATTTGAAACAATTCATTACCTTCATGCTGTAAAAAAATAATTTTCGCTATATGCATTTTTAAATTAAATTAAGAAAAGGCACATCGCTAAATAGTGATGTACCGTGAACATTATCTATATGCGTCATGAAAGACATATATTAATTTACCTCTTTCCTATCATGACGCAAAGTAAAAACTCGCCTTTAGCCCGTATCTAAGTTAGCCAATTCATCCAGCACAACAGGACAAGGTAAGCTTCTTGAATAAACATCGCACGCAGAAAAGTGCTTTTCTTTTCAAGGACAAGGTAAGCTTCTTGAATAAACATCGCGGTTCAGGACAAGTAAGAATTCTTTTGAATATGTTCATTCTTTATCTTGTCAGAAGTTCTTCAGTTTGTACGTCACAAACCGAAGCAATTGCATATTTTTATCAGTAAGGATGAAATGAATTTTCACTTTATTGTGATATATATTGGTTTAAAAATTGATTTAACCGCTTGATGTACTCGTCTTTATGTGTTACAAAAGCTTCGCCATGACCTGCTCCGTCAAAAGTAACGATTTCTTTCGGACTGTTCGTATGTTCATATAATTCCTTACTCATTCGTGTTGGCACAAATGTATCGGCATTGCCATGAATATACAATATAGGCACCTTTGCTTTTTCCACTTGTTTAACGGCTGATGCTTCCTGCAAACCATACCCTGCACGAATTTTAGAAACAATGCTGGTACTTGGTAAAAGAGGAAACGCAGGCAAGTGAAACATCCGTTCCATTTGATAATCGAACATATCGTATACACTAGTGTAGGGACTATCTGCTACAATCGCTTTTACATTATCAGGAAGCTTCTCACCACTTGTCATTAAAACCGCTGCTGCTCCCATGGAAACACCGTGTAAAACAATTTCAGTATTTTCGCCTTGCTCTTTAATTACTTTATTAATCCAATCGACATAATCCTTACGATCATGCCAGCCAAATCCAATATAATCTCCTTCACTTTCGCCATGTCCTCTTAAATCAGCCGTAAACACATTATAGCCTAAATTTTCATAATAATATTGCCCAAACATGCCCATATCCGTAGCTCTTCCCAAGTATCCATGCGCAAAAATAACCGTTTTGTTAGTTTCCTTTTTTGCCTTTAAATAATAACCTTGTAATTGGAGACCATCAAAAGACATTATTTCCCATCTAGTAAAATTCTGATTTCGCACCCAATCTCTCCAATCCCCTTCAAGCATTTCATCCAATGCTTCGGCAGAAACTTCAAGATCATTATTTCCTTGAAGGAAATCTTTTTCATTACGGGCAATAGCTAAACGATAAAAATAAAAACTAACAATTATATCAATTACTAATAAAATCACAATGAAACCTATTCCTATTCGAATCCACTTTTTCTTCAAACCGACTTCCCACCTTTTTTCACCTTATCTCTTTATTATATAGGTAAAAAGGCTTGTATGAAACTAGCATTCCATTGGTACTTGTTGACAATCCTATACTATTGACATACAGCTTTTAACAACTTTAAATTAGAATATTTAAACCTTTATACTATAAAAAAACTTACCTTTATAGGTTTAGGTCGATTTGTTTCTACCCAACTGTAGATTGTTTTTTTACTTATAGTGATGACATTTTACATATATAACAATGAATAGCTTGATATCCCCTTCCTATATAAAAACCCCTATTTAAACGATAATATAAACCGTTTAAATAGGGGTTTTACAGCGACTAGAACTTGACTAATGAAACAACCCGGATTCTTCCGATTTTTTCTTTAACTTAATTATATGCCTGAAAATGACTGGTTTTAAAAATGCACCAATAACAATCGCGCCTCCACCAAACAGAGAAAGGTAGAAAATATCCTTTAGCGCTCGTTCCCAAACAATTCCACCAATCGATTCCCGCATTAAATCAATGGCATACGTAAACGGAAGAAAAGGATTGATGAATTGGAAAAACTCCGGTAATAATACAACTGGATATGTTCCTCCAGAACCAGCTATTTGCAGCACTAAGAATACAATGACGATTGCCTTACCAACATCACCAAACACAGATACAGTTGTATAGATAATTAACATAAATATGATGCTAATTAATAATCCAAATACGAGGAACCAATATGGATGAGCTGCATTTACCTTCAATATAATAAGATCACCAATTGTCACAATTATAGTCTGCAATATACCAATTGTCATAAATGTATACATTCGGCCAAAATACATTTGTCTTCCGGTATAATCTACTTTATCATGCACATCTGTTGCCAAGAGGGAAATTAGTAGAAGTCCCCCTACCCAAATAGCTAAAACAGTATAGAACGGCGTCATCCCTGTTCCATAGTTTTCAATTGGAAAAATTTTATTTTCGTTCAGTTTAACAGGCTCTTCAAAGAAGCTTCTTTCTGCATTCGGATCATTTTGCAGCAGTTTTATAATCTCATTAATATCTACTTCCCCTTTAATACTGCGAATTCTATCTGCGAGTTCATTTACTTTACTATTAACATAAGGGAATTCACCTAATACATACTTAATAACATCTTTGCCTTTTCCTAAATTCTTTTCTGTATTACCTAAAATACTTTCAATTTCTGGTATCATCCCTTGGATATCAACTAAAATATTCCGTGCTTTAGACAATGTTGCTTGTGCACGATTAATTTCATTCATCACTGTCGGCTCAATTGTTTCTTTATATTCTTTTAAAAATGCATCGATATTCGTCGACGTATTTTCTGATAGTTGTTGTAGGTCACCAATTACTGCTGATACTTCTGTTTCTTTATTATTGATAAACTCAACAACTTCACTATTTTTCTGTTTGATACTTGCTAATTCGTCTTTAATCATGGTTAACCGTTCTAGCGCTTGGTCTATTTTCTGTTGATTTATCTCTTGACTGTTTATGGATTGATTATTGTTTGAATCTTTGTCCTGAGTATTCTCTGTTTGTTTCTTTAATTGTTCTAATGCTTGCTGAACCGTCTCTATTTTGTTGATTCCTTCATTAATACCTTGATTTATTTGATCTGTTAGCTCTTTACTATTACCAAAATCAAGATCCAAGTTTTGAATATCTTTAATAAACGAATTAGTCTTCTTAGCAATTTCCTGCACTCGTTGCAAATCCTGTTCAATCTTTGGAGCCATCTTATCTAAGCGATTCTCTGCCTTATTTAAAAATTCTGTAGTATTATCGATCGTAGTTAACCCGTTATTTGTAACATCTTTTGCATCAGGGATAAGGTCTTGGGCTTTATCGATCATACCCTGTGCACGATCGGCATCGGATAATGATTGATTCAAAAGATCATTAATTTCCGGTAAATTTTTTTCCATTTCAAACACATAGTTTTCAAATCGCTGTATATCAGGTAAATCTTTTTCTAATTCAATACCTAAATCATTAAATATGTCAAAAATAACCCCGTTTACAGTAGAAGTAAAACTACTACTAATTTTTTCAACAATGACGGAGGCGCCTTTTTGCGTAATCTTTGGTGCAATTGCATTTGTTTTTTCATTTACGTAATACTCGACATTCGCTTTTTTGGGGTGATCATCTATCACCGTTCCTAGTCTTTTCGAAAAATTTTCTGGAATGATGATAACAGCGAAGTAATTTCCATACTCTAATTCGTCTAAGGCTGCTTTCCGATCGGTAAACTTCCAATCCATTGACTTATTTTCTTTCAATGTCTTTACTAATTCATCTCCAACATGAATTTCCTCACCACGAACAGTCGCACCTTTATCTTCATTCACTACGCCAATAGGAAGTTGATCGGTTTTACCATACGGATCCCAGGAAGCCTTAATATTAAACCAAGCGTAAAAAGATGGGAGAACAATTAACCCTCCGATGATAATTGCAGCAACCCAGTTTTTACTTAGATTTTTAATATCTGTAGAAAAAATTCGCCATATGTTTTTCATGTGTGTCACTCAACCTTCTGCCATAAATGAATACTCGTTCATTTTTTTGCTTAAAAAAACTAATATAATGGATTATAACAACGTTAAGCAATTAAAGCCAGTCAAGAGCAAAAGTAAGGTAATTTACAATTTTCATACGAATAGTGAATAGCAACAAACAAATGTTATATAGCCAGAAATTATCCTAATTAAACATCAATTGTTTAATAAATATGATTCTAAAAATACAGATATTATTATGTAATTCAGGCGTCCTTTAGTCATTCTCTAAAGTACGGCGAATTTTTGGATGTATCATTCTTACCAAGATTTTCCCCTTTTTATATAGTAAAATATTCATTTCATGAAAGAGAAAACTCTACCAGCTCAAGCCTTTTTTGCTGCACCTTAACATTAGAAAAAATTGGCTTGTCGCCAAGTCTTTAGCGAAAGCTGTAGTTTTTCTTATATTATAAACCTTAAAACTTTATACTTTCCTATAGTATGAAAAAAGCGCTTTAAATAAGCCCTTTTTTCTCCTGTCTCTATCATTTATTCTTTAGACATACTTAAATATGTCGTCTTTCCATTAAGTGTATTCCGACACTAATCATTACAACCCCCATTAATAAATTAAAAGAAATTGTACATAACTTATACTAAATGGAGTGGATTTGCTGGTAAATATAGCCCCTTTTCTTTTATACATAAATAAAAACTTAATCAACTTTTTGAATCGTTATTTTCCAGCTTGTCCCTGTACCAATATGGTAGGCTTTAGCAAATGACCCTTGATTTAATGCAACAGCCAATTTATCCAAAGAGTTTACATACATCAATGGTTCTCCTAAATGAGTTTTGGCGAAAGAACGTGCAAATAGCATTTTATTTTTATACACATCTTTATCATGGTGAGCAATCGTCACTTGTAATGTATCTCCATAGCGGAATCCTGCTTCTTTAAATAAACTGCGATCAATATTCGTCCACAAATTTCCAAATCGTACATCTAATATATCAATACATCCTTCAATTATTCCATGATTATTTCTAGCAGTTTCTTTTGTTAAACAAACGATATGATCCACATTCACTTTCGGCCCTACTTCTTCATAAGAGATCACATCAGATGCAAGTCTTGCAGCGGTATATGCATATACATCACGCCCATGAAACGTATGGGACTCTCCTGAACAAGGCAAACGATTTATTTTTTCATCAATTATCCGCGCTTCTTTTAATCCAATATGTGCTTTCACATGAGTAAGTGTTCCATTATTTGGTGTTACAATATATTGATTTTCATTCGTTTTTACGGCGACACTCCATCTGTCTGTTCCAACACCTGGATCTACAACTGATACGAATACCGTTTTCTCAGGCCAATATGGAACTGTTTGATACAATCGATAGGAGGCTTCCCAAATATTATACGGGGATATATCGTGGGTTAAGTCAAAGATTCGAATGCTTGGATTCACTGAATTGGCAACACCATACATAGCACTAACCGCACCATCACTTAATCCAAAATCTGTTTGCAACACTAAATGTTTCATCATTTCTATCCCTCCAAATTATATTTCTATCAAAATCTTGAATCCTTATAAAGTGAAACTCCATTCAACGGGGCTTATTCCCTCAAAATGGAACAAAGGTGGTGTTTCTTGTCTGCTGCAACACCACTAGTACATACTATGAGTCAAGTTCATACCGAATAGTTTTGAATGGAGCAGCGTATGCAGTTCGGCTTCTCTTTTCATTAGAAATTAGCTTTTAAAGTCAGTATTACCTTTTTATTCAAAACTTGAAACTTTTTTAACTCTAACTAATTTCCAAAGTACAAAATCTAGGTTCGCCTCGGTCAGCCCGACAAGCGCGCTGAAACCCCGATAAGAGGATGCCCACGCCATAGGGAGAAAGGAAGCGACCATGAGGTACTAGGCGCTGGAAATTTTTATACTTTCCTAACAAAAAATCACGTCCTTATCTTAATGATAAGGACGTGATGCAACATACGTGGTACCACCTTATTTTACTGTATATCTCATATACAGCCTCGAAAAGTACTCCCGTTTTTGAATTTGTTACCAAAATTTTAAATAATCATTTCAAAACGTTTTATACTTTGGTACGATAACGGGTACCAATCTCCGTCATAACCTACTAATAGTATGTTCAGCATGAGGCTCTGGAGGCCATTTTTCTGATTGATATTTTTACTTCTTTTCAGCTTCCGAAGCTCTCTGTATAAAATAATCAACCATACTTTTCCTCTGTCATTGCCTTTTTATTGTATTAAAACGTATTATATCTATATATAGCTTATTTTATTTAATAAAGCAACTGTTATGATAAATGTGAATAACTTTCATACAAGCCGACCAGCCTACTTGAAAAAAATGATCTAGGTAAGATTATATATTAATTTTATTGAAATATGAGAATTTTATACCATTTCCTAATTATTTCCACAATGGACAAGCTCTATATAGTATAATAGTAGGGACAGGTTATGCAGGGTGTATAAGGAAGTAGCGATGCTTCTTAGTGCTTGGCGACTGGTAATCCCTAATGAAAGGGGCTGAACACTTTTGATTTCCATTGACAAAACGCTTGAGCTGATGTTTTCGTTTGCGACACTTGTACTGTTGATTGTCAATAGCCGCGAAAGCAAGTAATCACCCTGCCGACTGTGTTGACCATGGATAACGAACTGTAGCTTGTTGTGTCCTGTAGCAAAGTCGCCGCCCCTTTGCGGATAACTGTCTGAGTCGCAAGTTGCCGCTTGCGACTCTTTTACGGTCCCACCTATCCAACATCAAACCTTTAAGCAATGGAAATCTTCTTTATTCATGTGAGCTTTTCATTGGAATGCCTTACCCTTTCGCTAAATCTACCGGAAATTTTCTTTGTTAAAAAGTTAAAAGCAACCAATCTTATCCTATTAATCCAATTGAACAATTATTCGTCCATTTTTGAACAAAAACTAAAATCGCTGCACCCTTGTCAATGTACCGATATTGAAACTTTTCTTGTTCTTAAATCCGAACAAATTGGATATTTAGGAACAACTTCTCTTATAGAGAGATAATTACAGATCCTGCGTAGAAAAACTTTTCACTGCATCAAATGAATATTTCTATGCTTCTCTAAAAATGCTCATTATCTTGCATATTCATTATACCTTATTTTCATTAAAAAAATCGACAAATTATGCAATTTTCATTATCTTTTTACTAAACAATTTCTATTTTTCATCGATATAACGTAAAATAATCCGCCATTCTTCCACTTTTTCATGAAACGTTTTTGTATATCGGCCTGGAATAGGGCTGGTAGAAGGAAGTTTTACTACGTTTACAGGTGATATTTTAGCATTTTTAAAATATTTAACAAACAACTGATACGATTTGCTACCATTACAAGCTATCAATTTTATAGAAGGGTACTTTTTTAATAAACTGGGAATATCATTTGGTACTGCATCACGTATATTCGCATCAAGACTCCCTTGACGATAACAAGTAACAATGGTATCCCATAAAGCGATGCGATGCTTTTTGCAAAACGCAAGCTTATTTTCATAGTTTTCTACTAAAGGCTCATTGAATAACGTAAATAGGATATTCCAAAAGTGGTTTCTTGGATTACCATAATATTGTTGTTTTTCCAACGATTTCACAACTGGCATTGAGCCTAAGATAAGAACAGCTGGCTTTTTTGGCAGGACAGGGGGAAAAGATGTCAACTTCTGCATAATAACTACCTCCTACTTCATCAAATCAAACAAAAAACTGATAAATGGGAAACTCTTCCTATAGCTACCATCTTTCCGTTTAGCAAAGTACTTTTATAGTTAACTAATGCATGACGCTAAACACTTACATTTTTTCTCTATTATAACCATGCATATTCAAAATTGTTTTTACTTCAAATTTAATAAAGTAAGCATTTTTCTTCTCGAAATGGAATCCATGCTAAAATCACAAGCGTCTTAAAAAGAAAATCGCTTTTACTGTATACGATACCTATTTAAGATAGTCTTCTTTGTTCTGTCGACACGAATGAATGGCGATATTTAAAGTGCTGTTATCTTCCATTTAGTACCCTCTATTACGCTTGAAGTGGAGATTATAAAGCAACTTGTGGCATCCACTCCTATCTAATGCATTTATTCTGCCCGCTTCTTGGTTCTATGGCGAACTCTTTTATCAACAAGTTGTATGATTGATTTTATTTTTTTCATCATTGTATTCAATTTACTACTAAGTTTAACCGTAGTATTGCCCTTGATAAACAACCCTAAAGAAACTAGTAAATAGAGATGACTCATAAAAATGAATATTGCTGTTAAACTACCATTCCACATTTGGCTAAAAAGATAAGTCAGCTCATTAACCTCTTCTGGTCTACCAATAGAATATAAAAAACCTATAAGCGGAGTAGCAATGGATAATATAATTGATAAATAAGCAAATGGGATCAAGCGGTCTCGTGCATTACTTACAATTGCTAATAACAATGTCCCCGCTATAAAAACGACATAAATTATCCAAACACTCGTTGGTAAGGATACCAAATGTCTCACCCCTTATATTTCTCTTTTCTTTTTCGATTCCCTCATTGAACCAATGAAAAACAATGTTTAAGTTAAATTACAGTGCTTATTCGTATCATCTTAGATAAAAACTAACGCTTATTATTCATTGTTGACTAGTTTATATTATCAATTTTTATTGTACAAGGTTCTTAAGCCTGTTTACGCTTTACTATTTGTTCTTTTATATCTTGTGGGGTACTATCTTTAACAAAGAAAGCCAAAAAAAGCCCGATAAAAGACAAAACTGTAGCTGCATAAAATGCCATATTCACACCGTGTATCTGTCCAAGGACAGTTTCATTACTACCTGTTGCTAAAGCTGTAGCAGTCATAATTGTTATTAGTAATGCTGTACCAATAGAAGCGGCTACCTGACGCATTGTATTGGTCATAGCAGATCCATGGGGAATAAGCCGATATGACAATTGATTTAATCCGGCTGTTGTTGAAGGCATCATTATCATAGAAATCCCAAACATACGAATAGCAAAAATAACCGTTAAATACGCAAATGACGTATCTTTTGTCAAATTGGTATATAACAATGACGTAATGGTTAGTAAAAATAATCCAATGATGACAAGATACCTAGCACCAAACCTGTCAAAAATTCGTCCATTTATCGGCGACATAATCCCCATTAATAATGCTCCCGGAAGAATCATTAACCCTGATTCAAAAGAAGAAAAACCTGCCATATTTTGCATATAAATCGGTAAAATGGTTTCTGCTGCGATTAAACCAATAAATCCAATCATACCGATAATCATCGTTATCGTGAACATCTTATTCTTAAATACCCGAAACTCTAAAATCGGTTCTTTTAATTTAAATTGCCGAATAATAAATATATATAAGGAGACCATACCAATAATAAGTGAACCGACAACCATTTTATTGGTCCATCCAGTATTTCCAGCACTACTAAATCCATATAAAATTCCGCCAAACCCTATTGTAGAAAATAAAATAGACAACATATCTACTTTTGGAAATGTACGTTTCGTAATATTTTTCATAACAAAATATGCTACAATCACATTAATAGCAGCTAAGGGTAAGACGACATAAAATACAGATCTCCAAGGATAATGCTCTACTAACCAGCCAGAAATTACCGGACCAAGTGCTGGGGCAAATCCAATTACAAGTCCTACTGTCCCCATTGCCGCACCTCTTTTTTCAATCGGAAAAATCAGCAAAAATATCGTCATCATTAATGGCATCATAATCCCTGCACCTGCTGCTTGAATGATCCGTCCAACCATTAATAGAAAAAAGTTTGGCGAAATAGCGCAAATTAGTGTACCGATAGTAAAAATACCCATTGAAGAAATGAACAATTTACGTGTTGTAAAGGTTTCAATTAAAAAAGCTGTAATTGGTATCATAATCCCATTTACTAGCATGAAGATGGTCGTTACCCACTGTGCCGCATTCTCCGTCAAATGTAAGTCAATCATGATTGGAGGAATAGCTGTTGTAAGTAAAGTTTGGTTTAAAATAGCTAAAAACGCTCCGGTTATCAGAACAATGATGATCGGTAATTTATTTATTTGTTCTACATTTTCTAATTCTTGATGCGCCATTTATTCCCCACCTTTTATATATTCGCATGACTTATCTAAAGAAAAAGTACCTTATATTCTACCACATAATTAAAGAAAACTTCATCTTTCTGGAAGTGTTAGTTTATTCTGAGTTCATATAAGTGCGTATTCAAAAAAGGGGAAGACACCTGAGGTTCTTAAGATTATAATGTCCTTGAATTAATCGCAATGTTTTCGAACTTTACTAAGCTAGAGCTGCATGAGTAAGACACAAAAAAGTACTCTGGTTAGCAACGTACAAACTAGAGAACCGCTGACGAGATATAGTGAAACTTCATTTCTTGGAATGTTTTACCCAAGAAATGTTAGTACCGCAAAGATATGACCTAAAGGCCCTTGAACCAATTGAATATTTAGATGCCGTTTCTTACACGTTGACTTCACCGTGTTCCTTATATTCTTGAAGGGGGAGACTTACGGCACCTTACATGTGAGATAAAGAAAACTTGACTGGTTCTACTTCTTTGGCGTAATGTCTAATTGCATTTATACTGTATCTGCACAAATTTCTAGCAATGAATTAACTTCTAAGTAAAATTTTATACGTTCTTAACGTACAAGGAATTTCAATGCATCATTTTTACGGACTTTTCGGAACAGCTTCTATAAATCAAAAAACAGAAGTAAGGAGTTTAGTATGATCCCCTTACTTCTGTTTTTTAATAATCTTTTTTTAGTTGTACGAAGTGATAAAATGAATAATCACTTAACCGAACCGATCAATTATACTTCCTGTTCTTTTAAAACTACAGCACTACTCGATTTTTTATGAGGAAGCATATGGAACAGCATATTTAGAAAGATCGCTGTCACACTACCAGCAACAATTCCATTGCTTGTTAAAATTTGTATACTATTGGGCAGCTTAGCAAATATTTCTGGAACAACTGTAACACCTAAGCCCATGCCTACTGAACAAGCAATAATCATCGCATTTTCTGATGATTCCTTAATGACCGGCCCTAGCATCTTTATCCCTTGTGAAATAACCATTCCGAACATAGCAATCATAGCCCCGCCTAATACAGGTGTTGGAATAATGGTTGTTACAGCAGCAATTTTAGGAATAAAGCCTAAGGTAATGAGCATTGCTCCTGTAATCATAATAATTCGTTTCTTTTTTATACCTGTCATTTGAATTAGTCCAACATTTTGTGAAAATGCAGTATATGGGAAAGCATTAAAAATTCCACCTAATATAATCGCTAAACCCTCTGCGCGATAACCGTTTCCCAAGTCTTCTTTAGTTAATTTCCGCTCGGTAATATCCCCTAATGCAAAATACACGCCTGTTGATTCTACTAAAGAAACAATTGCTACTAAAATCATTGTAACAATAGCAGACCATTCAAATGTTGGTGTACCAAAATAAAACGGATGAGGTAAATGTAAATAGGAAGCATCTGTAACAGCTTGAAATTTAACCATTCCCATAACAGCAGCTACTATTGTCCCTGCAATTAGACCTAGCAAAATAGAAATAGATTTTATAAAGCCTTTTGTAAATCGATACATAAATATAATAA
Source organism: Virgibacillus proomii (assembly GCF_900162615.1). NCBI lineage: Bacteria > Bacillati > Bacillota > Bacilli > Caryophanales > Bacillaceae > Virgibacillus > Virgibacillus proomii. The sequence goes on from NZ_FUFN01000008.1 coordinate 326,007, forward strand.
ATAAAAGCGTTCCAAATGATAAGGCAATATTAGCTACAGAGCCAAAATCACTTGCTCCCTCTCCACCACCCATATTATTTATAGCTACAGGAATTAAAGTAATACCAATGATGGTAACAACAGATCCAGTAACAACAGGTGGAAAAAAGCGAACTAACTTACCAAAAAAGCGTCCAATAAGAAAAACAAATAATCCAGATACAAGAATTGCACCATATATAGCTGTTATCCCATACTCCGCACCGATTGCAATCATTGGACCAACAGCAGTAAAAGTACAACCGAGAACAACAGGAAGACCGATACCAAAAAAACGGTTTTGCAGTACCTGTAAAATCGTAGCGACTCCGCACATTAAAATATCAATAGCAACAAGGTAGGTTAGCTGTTCAGTGGTTAATCCTAGTGCGTCACCAACAATTAAGGGAACTAAGATCGCTCCTGCATACATAGCTAAAAGATGTTGTAAACCTAGGGCTGCGTTTTTCATGTTAGTTGTCCTCCTCCTTAAAAGCTACGTTTCCTTCTGATAATTCAGCAATCGTTGCCAGGGACTCGACTCGGTATCCTTCCTTGCGAATTGCTTCCCCGCCATTTTGAAATCCTTTTTCAATAACAATTCCAATTCCAGCAATCGTTGCTTTTGCCTGTTCGAGGATATCAATTAAACCGAATACAGCTTGTCCATTTGCTAAAAAATCATCCACAATTAATACGGTATCATCACTTGAAATAAATGATTGGGAAATAGATATTTCATTGGTTTCCTCTTTTGTAAAGGAATAAACGCTCGCTGAATAAAGGTGATCGGTTAAGGTTAAAGACTTTCTTTTTCGTGCAAAAATCACTGGTGTTTGCAACACTAACCCTGTCATCACAGCAGGAGCAATACCAGAGGATTCTAAAGTTAAGATTTTTGTTATTCCATCATCAGCAAACCGCTTTGCAAACTCTTTTCCAATATCCTCCATTAGTTCCGGATCAATTTGGTGATTTAAAAATGCATCCACTTTCAACACAGTGTCCGACAGTACCGTTCCTTCAGCTAAAATCTTTTGTTTTAATCGTTCCATGATGTCGTGCTTCCTTTCTAGCAAATAATAATGAAATTCGAGGCGTCATTTCTACCGCAACCTTTAAAACATCCTCATAAAAAAACAAAAACTCGAAGCCCAGTTTCCGTAAGAGAACTATGAACGGAAAACTGAACTTCGAGCGCAATATGCCCAAGAAGTATTGTAATTGCATACAGTAGTAACATACAATTTTTTACCAGTCATTTTCATAGTCGGTTCATTTACGGTAAACCGGTAGAAACTTGCAGGCCATATTCCTGCTATTATATGAAAAACAGTATTTTTTTGAATGTAACTAGTATAGCATCTTAAGATGAATAAGCAACCCTGTATCTAATAAAACTAACATTCTGATAATTGACATAAAAAATTTCTGCGGGGTCATTCTTCCGTCTAATCAATCCAAACCGTTTCTCCTTCGCTTAAAATACTATTGCTACTCCGTCCATTCCAGAAATTCCAACCGGTTTCCGAACGGATCATGAATATAAAAGCGATTTGCGCCTGGTAGCCGATCATCATCGATAACATCGACTTTTTGATTTATCAGATGCTCTCTTAACTGTTTAAGCTGATTCACAAGAATTGCAGGATGTGCTTTCTTTGCTGGAAAAAAGGGAGCCTCTACGCCAATATGCAATTTTACAGAACCTGCTTGAAACCAGACACCGCCATTCTTTTTCAATGTTATCGGTTTATCAATTTCTTGAAACTTTAATATCCTCTGGTAAAAGTCTCTTGCTGTATGCTCCTCATTTTTTGGTGCAGCAAGCTGTACATGATCAATTTTTTCATAATGAAACGACATATTATCCCCCCCGTCAACTATAGAATAAGATAAAGGCTAAACCTTACTAATATCGTTTTTCAATCCATATGTATTACCATTTTTTATCTGAACAGTAGTAGAATATTATTATTTTAAAATTTTATAAAACCAGAAAACAATAATGCTACAATTTTTCATAGTTTATTATCGTCTCTCCACTAAAGTGCAAGCTTGGATCTCGCAAAACGATAATACATCGAATTTATGATTTTAGCTCCTTCTGAACAAATATATTAGAAAAACTTGGCGTGTCGCCAAGTCTTTAAAAGCTATCGTTTTTCTTATACGATAAAGTGAAACTTCATGCCGTGGAATGCTTTTTACACGGAATGTTAGTACCACAAGGGTATGACCTAAAGGCCCTTGAACCAATCGGGCATTTAGGTGCCGTTTTCTACCACTTTGCCCCTTTGCACGAACTCAGGACTTGAAGTGGGAAACTTACGGCACCTTACATGCGGGATAAAGCCTAAAGTTTTATACTTTCTATAGTAAAATAAAACGACCAAGCCTGAATAAGAAGCTGGTCGGGTTAGATTGCCAAAAAAACAGGCCACAATTGCCGTATTTTGTAATAAAAAGTTTTAAACCACCACTTCACCAAGTGGGTGCTCGCAGAAAGCTGTCCTGTCCTCCGCTCAAGACGGCTCGACATTAAAGCTTCGATATAAAACTCCCTATTTCATCATTAGAGGTTAAAACTTAATAAAATACGTACATTGCAGCTTGTGATCCCATTATAACATTGCCACTAAAATTTTCAATGGTAAAAGGTAATTCTGTATTCTTTTGTAATGACAACGCTTGCAAATTAGTACAACAACTTATTACCATAGTATGTTTATTTCACTTACGTTTAATTGTGGCTTATCCATCCTCTAATACTGTTTGCGGTTGATGTATATGATCATTTTTCAGATCTCTACTACCATCTATTTTTTACGTTTACTTTTTTATATTTACACCTTTAAATTTTTGTGTTTTTCTTTTTCGCTCGTTCTTCCAGCTTAGACTTCGGTCGTTGATCTTTTGTATCTTCTGATAGTCCTTGAGGATTTACACTACGATGAACTTGCTGTTTTCTGTATGAATCCTTTTGATAACTCATGGCGACACCTCCACATATCGTGTGGCACAACTCACCTCAAATATACGTTGCTTAAAATTTAAGGATTTTTATCATAAAGATTCTCATACCGGCTTCTTAATGATCGTTTTACTACTTTTCCACTTTGATTTTTCGGAAGTGTTTCTGTAAAGATAATGTTTTGGCACTTTGAACTTTGATAATCGTTTCTAGCAAAAAGCTTCAACTTGAGATGTTGTTAGGTTAATTTTTTAGGAACAATGATTGCAGTAACTGCTTCAATCCAATAAGGATCAGGAATACTGATTACAACTTCTTCTACTCCATCCAGCTGATAGATTACCTCTTCAATCTCTCTATTAACAATTTTAGTTTGGACATTTAAAGCGGGTTACCAGCTGAACCCAGTTTTCGCAGTTGATCTTGAGCTGTAAAAAAGAATTTCATATTACTTCACATCAACATGGTTAGTACTACGAAGACAGTATGATTCGCTTTTCTTTACCGTACTAACCAAAACACAAAAGACGAAAAGCATATTGTAACAAAGCCACCTGCTCTGTCTTCGCTAACCATGCCTTACTAAAAATCTAGCTTTTAGAACAAACACATTCGTTTACGCTGACGCTTCTGTCTTTTCTTTGGAGCAATATACCCGTGCTGATAAATCTTTCCACTTTGTAAATGACATGCGCTTAGCAACCCCTCCAAAGTACCAGGTTCGCTGACATTCAATGCTTTGATGAAAATCTTGGCAGCCACTCTGGCATCCTCTAAGGCATGGTGGTGAGCAAAGTGGATTCGATGATAGTTTGCCAATGTATTTAATTTATAATTATGTAATTTAGGCCACATTTGTTTAGAAATAGCAACGGTACACAAATAATCCAGTTCCGGATAAGGCAGGTGAAAATAATCCAATGTATGCCTCATTACACTCATATCGAAACTTGCATTGTGGGCAATAACCGTTCCTTTAGATAAATATTGATAAAGCTTTGGCCAAAGTTCCGCAAATGTAGGAGCATTCTCTACCTGCTTAGGTGTAATTCCATGTATATTTATATTCATCGAGCGAAATTCAGCAAGTGGATTTATCAAACTATAATATTCATCAATAATATCCGTTTCGTTAGCTACAACAATACCTACTGCACAGGGACTAGATCGTTTTTCGTTAGCTGTTTCAAAATCAATCGACACAAAATTCATCTTTTATCCGCTTCTTTCGTTAAATCTAGTTTTTAAGATATTTCAAGAATATCCCATGCTGTAATAATTCCAAGTAGTCTTTCTGAAGGATTCCCATGTTTCGTTATCAGTAATGCTTCTAATCGCCTTCCTTTACTTGTGTGCTCTTTAAATAAATCTACAGCTTCATATATTGCTGTATCCTCAGCTATAAAACGGGAATTTTCCTCGTTTTCAAATGGCAGAACATCTTTGATTTGATAGCTGCTTTTGAGCTGTTCTTCGCGTTGCTCCATACTTGCAAGCCAGTTTGTAATACCTTTTTGCGTTAATAATCCTTGATAAGTTTTTCCCTCATAAATTGGAAATTTAGATAGCTTTTTCTCGTGAATTACTTTTAATGGCTTGCTTAATTCATCCGTATTTTGAAAACAGTAGACATACTTTTGAAAGGTAGGGATAACATACTTTGGTGCACTTAGTTCCTTTTCTATCGTTTCGATTTTTTCAACTATTTCATCATGTGGTTCCGCTATTGCATATGTCATATCAATCTTATTATGAACAATTGCATTTCGCAGTTCCGCAAATTCCAACAGATCATCACTGTATTGCTTGATTAATGCATTGGAGTTTTTTAGAATCTTAACTGCTTTAGAAAAGCTTGCATCTTTTTTGTTGATGAGCAAATCTCTCAGCATTTTCTCAATGCGGTTAAACGAAGTTAAAAATCGGTCTGAGTTTTTGTACATATTCCCGTGCTCCCTACCTTACATTTTCTTTTTGTTATAAAGTGAAACGGGGTTTTGTTTCATCCCCCACTCATGGTTAGTACCGCAAGGGTATGACCTAAAGGCCCTTGAACCAATCGGACATTTGACTTTCAGTTATTCCCCACCTAAACTTCTTCGATCCCTCTTACTCCCAGTTAGATGTGGGATAAAACTAAACCATTCTATGTTCCATTTTATACATTTTATGTAAAGATTAAAAGTGTTCGGCATTCATTACTAACCAATCTCAATTCAGAAAATAAAGTCCCCTTTTGCAAGTGTTCGAATCTTATGAATCATCACTTGCTCTTCGCAGTCGATCTTTTCATCTGCAAAATATGCTAATTCTTTATGATTACCAATCATTACCGAGTGAGCCGCATGCTTAAACATGGAGATATCATTTGCGTCATTACCAAATGCAATGTAATTGTTTTTCGCGATTCCTAGCTTTTTTAACGCACTCCATTTATTAATCCCTCTTGGGCTTATATCAATTGTTTGCTCATTATGATGCTTATGAATCGTTACATCCAGCACTTCTAATTCCTTTAATAGAACTGTGTAATCATTCATTGTAACAATCAATATTTTCACTACTTGCGTTAATTGATTGACTGTCAAATTTTTTGCCAAGTTCCCACGATCTATATTTTTAACGATTGGATGATCATCGGGGCCAGTATAAGCATAATCCCAATCACTATCGATAAGAAATGTTGCTTGATGTTTGTGAATCAATTTTAAAATAATACCCAGCTGCTCATTTGTAAACGTATGTGCATGGACTAATTTCCTATTTTTATAAATGAGCGAACCATTTCCTCCAATTAACGTATACGTATGGAACCGTTTATGTAAAACAGGAAGCATATCTCTTATTGGTCTAGCAGATGCAAAAATCACATCCTGCTCTAAAGCATGTAGGCAATTAAGAATGTTGCTGGACACTGGATTGCCTTGAAAGCAAATAGTTCCATCAAGGTCAAAGACAAAGTTCATGTTTTTCATCCCTTTGATAATTTATTCGTATCATAATTTTAAATGTTTATGATTAAGATTAATGCGAAAATATAGCTATTTACTTTCAACTTAACTTGTTAAAACAGGCGCTTTTCACCAACATTTTTCTTAATTGTACAAAGACCTTGTGTACAAGAAGTCTCTAAATATAGCCTTTCATTCGATTAACGTTTAAACTATTGTATAGCGAAACGCCAGGTAGAGCAAACCTTCCCCAGGGTAGCATCGTGTACAGAAACGTGTTTTTCACTTATGAGGACAGAATATGCTACGACAGCGACACATCGAGGTTTTTCAAGGATAAAAAAACATAAAAGTGTAGATGTTGACTTATTCTAAGAAGATCGAAGTTAGCTTGGAGACTTCGCTTAGGATTAGAAAGCTATCGTTTTTCTTATACGATAAAGTGAAACTTCATTCCGTGGAATGCTTTTTACACGGAATGTTAGTTGAACCAATCGGACATTTAGGTGCCGTTTTTTCCACTTTGACCCCTTGCACGAACTCAGGTCTTGAAGTGGGAAACTTACGGCACCTTACATGCGGGATAAAGTGAAACTTCATTCCGTGGAATGCTTTTTACACGGAATGTTAGTACCACAAGGTTATGACCTAAAGGCCCTTGAACCAATCGGGCATTTAGGTGCCGTTTTTCTTTTATGTTCACAATGCATAATAGATTTTAGAATTGAGGAAAGTACGGCACCTTACATGCGGGATAAATCCTAAAGTTTTACACTTTCCTATAGTATAAAAAAGCTACTTCCTAAAAGAATCAAACTATAAAATAGAATTACTTCAAAATTGAAATCAAAGTACAAATGTCTTGTCAGCCTCGACAAGCACTAAAACTCAACAAAAACGCTTAATTCTGCCAATCATCCTTAAAATATTGTACTAGCTTCCTAAATCATAAAAAATGTTTACATCGTAAAAAATCACAAAATTTATTGACAATATTTAAAGTTCTGCTATGCTGTAAACTATTATTCAGAAAAAAATACACGATGAAACGAAAAGGAAGAAAGGAGAACCTTAAACCGATGTTACCTGATCAACATATACTTAGAATTCCAGGTCCAACACCAATCCCTCCTAGCGTCACACATGCAATGGCGCAACCGATGATTGGTCATCGCGGGCAAGAAATGAAAGAATTATTACAAACGGTTAAAGAAAAACTAAAACCAATCTTTGGTACGAAGGAAGATATTTTAATTTATACAGCTAGTGGAACTGCAGCGCTTGAGACAGCCGTAGTAAATGCTGTCCAACCTGGTGAAGAAGTGGTAATTATTGTAACTGGCGCCTTTGGAGACCGGTTTACAAAAATTTGTGATGAATATCACATTAAAGTTCATAAATACGACGTAACATGGGGTGAAGCTGCTGATCAAGATCGTTTAGCTGAACTATTAAAAGCACATCCAAATGTAAAGGCTGTATTTGCGACTTTTTGTGAAACTTCTACTGCTGTCTTAAATCCTGTAAAGGAACTAGCAGAGATTGTTCACCGCGAGTCCAATGCATTATTCATTGTTGATGGTGTTTCATGTGTCGGAGGAACGGAAACAAAAATGGATGAGTGGGGACTAGATATTGTTGTTACTGGATCACAAAAAGCAATGATGCTGCCAGCGGGACTTGCATTTATTGCTGCAAGTGAACGTGCATGGAAAGTGATAGAACAAAATCCACATTCAAGATTCTATTTAGACATGCGAAAATATCGTGCCAAACTTAGAGAGGATTCTACGCCTTTCACCCCAGCTGTTTCTTTACTGCAAGGTTTGAAACAAGCTTTAGCATTAATGGAAGAAGAAGGATTAGCAGCCATTTATAAGCGTCATAACACAATGGCAGCTATGACAAGAGCAGCATTTCATGCATTAAATATTCCTTTACTGACAAAGGATGCCGATGCTTCCCCTACTGTAACAGCAGTAAAACCGAATGATTTCTCTTCAGAAGATTTGCGCAAAGTGCTTCGAACTAACTTTGGCTTAACTATTGCAGGGGGACAGCAACATTTAAAAGGGGCTATTTTCCGCATTGGGCATATGGGTTATTGTTCACCAGCAGATGTTTTGCAAACAATCAGTTTAATTGAATTGGGCTTACAACAAATCGGCAAAACAATTGAGCTCGGTACGGGTGTTAAAGCAGCTCAAGCTAATTATCTGGCTGAGTTAAGCTTGGTTTGACTTTTTTAAAATCACCATTAATTTCCTTCCTGTTCTGTCATACAAATTAAAAAATAGGAAGGAAACGAGTCAGCAGTATGGCTTTTTAGAAGCTCTAATAGTTAAACCTTTTTTGAAATTATTCATTCCTACTGACATAGGTTAATAGGTAACGAAAGCTTCCATATCACACTATTTTTTCCATCTAAGACATCGTTTAAGCTTTTGTTTTTATAAAGTGAAAACTCATTCAAAGAATGCGTACAGTTATCGCTATCGTAGTTTTTTGTTCTGTTGTCCCAACCAATTAGGCATTTAGATACGGTTCCCCACTTCGTATAAACTATAACTCTTAAAGTGGGGCTTACGGGCATTTTAGATGCAAATTAAAAAACTGAAACGCAAGCGCTCGATAGCGACGTACAACTTAAGATCTCCTGACGAGATACAGTGAAACTTCATTCCGTGGAATGTTTTTTTACACGGAATGTTAGATGAACCAATCGGGCATTTAGGTGCCGTTTTTCTCATTATATTTGCATAATCATAGATATAAGAAAAATACAAATTCTTACATTTAAGATAAAAGAAAAAGGGCCCTGCAACTGGGGTATGCCGATGCCTGAGCGGCAAACCTACTTTTAGTCGACCTTCCGCCGATGCTGACTTTTGTAGGAAGAAGTTCGAAGTTTGCTAGTTGTTACTGAACGCTTAAACTAGACAAAGATACTTTTCAAAATAATTATCCACATGTAGGAACAAATATAGTTTCCTAAACGATAAAAAATAATCGAGGAGGAACGATAATGACATTTAAAGTATTAATCGCAGATCCTTTAAGTGATGATGGAATTGCTCCGTTAAAACAAGCAGATAAAATAACAGTTGATATTGGAACAGACTGGTCCAAAGAAGAACTCGATAAGCGTATTTCAGAGTATGATGCGCTATTAGTTCGTAGTCAAACTCAAGTGACACGTAATTTTATTACGAAAGCCAAAAACTTAAAAATCATTGGGCGTGCCGGTGTTGGTGTAGATAATATTGATTTAGAAGCTGCAACAGAACACGGTATTATTGTTGTAAACGCTCCAAATGGAAATACAAATTCAGCAGCAGAGCACACGGTAGCCATGATGATGGCTCTGTCTCGAAAAATACCCCAAGCTTATTTGTCACTAAAAAATAAACTATGGGATAGAAAAAAATATATTGGAACCGAGTTAAAAAATAAAACGTTAGGAATTATCGGACTCGGAAGAATTGGTTCGGAAGTAGCGTATAGAGCCAGAGGACAACGTATGAACATTGTTGCATACGATCCATTTCTTACTGAAGACCAAGCTAAGAAATTTGGGATTGAAATAGGCAGCTTGGAAGAAGTATTGAAAAAAGCCGATTTCATCACCATTCATACTCCATTGCTGAAAGAAACAAGACATCTGTTAAATAAAGAAGCGTTTGCCTTAATGAAAACCGGAGTCTATATCATTAACTGTGCACGTGGTGGAATCATTGATGAAGAAGCACTGTATGATGCTATTGAGGAAAAGAAAGTAGCTGGAGCCGCACTTGACGTCTTTGAAGAAGAACCATTTTTCGAAAATAAATTATTGAATTTACCAGAAGTCATCGCTACACCACATTTAGGTGCAAGTACCGTAGAAGCTCAAGAAATTGTCGCTATTGACGTAAGTGAGGATGTCATTCGCTTTAAGAATGGGGATGCAGTGCGTAATCCTGTTAATTTACCATCTGTAACTAAAGAAGTATTAAGTGAAATTGAACCATACTTCCATTTGGCAGAAAAACTCGGTCAGTTTCTTATCCATTTGGCTAAGGAACCCATTGAAGGAATCAATCTCTATTATTCTGGCGATGTCGCCAAGACTAAAATTGAACCAATTACTCGCAATGCAGTGAAAGGACTATTAACCCGTCATCTCGGCGACCATGTTAATGATGTCAATGCGCTTTATTTAGCAGAAAAAAGAGGAATAACAATTCATGAAAATAAAACTTCTACCACTCAAGGGTTTACCAACTTAATTCGCGTCGAAGTAAGTACCAAATCAGACAAGCGAAGTGTTGCTGGCACATTACTTAACGGTTTAGGTCCACGGATTGTAAAAGTAGATGACTATAGTGTCGACGTTACACCAAAAGGTCATCTATTAGTTATTCACCATATCGACCAGCCCGGGGTCATCGGTAAAATGGGTAGTTTGCTTGCTACAATGCATATCAATATTGCAACAATGCAGGTGGATCGTGCAAAGGTTGGCGGTAATGCAATTATGGTTATGACTGTAGATCGCCACATTGAAAAGAAGGCGCTGGAAGCATTAGAAAAACTCGAAGAAATCCATGCTGCTATTGCCATCGATCTTTGATTACGGAATAAAGAGGCTGGGACATAAGCAAATACGAAACAGCAAAAACCGAACAATTCATTTATAATTGTTCGGTTTGTTTGTGTTTAGAAAGCCATAGTTTTTCTTATACGATAAAGTGAAACTTCATTCAGTAGGAGTTTTCTTCCATCTCCTACTGAACGTTAGTACCTCAGGGGGTATGACCTAAAGGCCCTTAAACGAATCGGGCATTTAGGTGCCGTTTTCTCCCACTTAGACCTTTTGTATCAACTCAAGATTTTGAAGTGGGAGTCTTACGGCACCTTACATGCGGGATAAAGCCTAAAATTTTATACTTTACTATAGTACAAGGACGATTTATGGTTCGTTTTTTAATCAGCTGTTTTCGTTTTGTCCCAGTCTCCTTATTTTTCCATTCCTTCTAACGAATAGTTTATCTAATTCTCCCATCCCCGTATCCCTCTTCTGTCACTCCAACTCAAGTCAATCTGTAATTCTTCTAACCTTTTTCTTTAACACAATAACAAGATGATCCCCTATCTCTTTTAAACGTTAGATTTTGTAATTCTCTTCCCCCTCTAGCCAACTATAATATATTGACAATTTTATCATTTCTAATTAAAATTAATTTTATTATTTTGTTGAAAATTACAATTACGGAAGGAGCTGCTTTTTTAAATGCACACGAATATTCCCCAAAAAGACATATACTTTTGGTGGGCAATTTTTCCACTTATCATCATGATTATGTCCATGCTGTTAACCATTGTTGTTTTTAAAGGTGAACCACATATACCATTGATTATAGGTACTGGAGCTGCTGCTTTGATTGCTTGGAAACACAACTATAAATGGAAGGAAATTGAAGAAATGATGTTTCAAGGAATAAGACTAGCACTTCCAGCTGTAATTATTATTATGTTAGTTGGACTAACGATTGGTGCATGGATTGGTGGCGGCATTGTAGCAACAATGATCTATTACGGTCTAAAAATTATTTCTCCCTCCATTTTTTTGGTAACGATTACAATCATCTGCAGTATCGTTGCTTTGACTGTCGGGAGCTCTTGGGCTACGATGGGAACGATTGGTGTTGCAGGGATGGGAATTGGTATCAGCATGGGGATTCCAGCACCTATCGTCGCTGGTGCTGTTATTTCCGGGTCCTATTTTGGCGATAAAATGTCACCACTATCTGATACGACAAATTTAGCAGCAGGTTTGACAAATACAGATTTGTTCATTCATATTAAACATATGCTGTTTACGACGATCCCGGGTTTAATTATTGCACTTATTGTTTTTGCTTACATAGGTAAAGATGTCGGAAAAGCTTCCATTGAAAATGCAAGTATTGCCCAAACAATAGCCGATTTGGAGGCGAATTTTACTATATCACCTTACCTTTTGCTTATCCCATTGCTAGTCATTATCCTTGTCATCTTTAAAGTGCCGGCTATTCCAGCAATAGCTGTTGGAATTGTGATGGGATTTTTAGCACAAATTTTTATTCAAGGCGATTCTATTGCCTCTGGTTTACATGTATTACAAAAGGGTTACTCCATCGAGACATCCAATGAAATGATTGCTGAACTATTTAACCGTGGCGGTTTAATGTCAATGATGTATACGGTGTCTATGACAATTGTTGCTATGACCTTTGGCGGTATTATGGAATACTCAGGAATGCTAAAAGCAATAATGGACCAATTATTAAAAATAGTTAAAACGACCGGATCACTCATTACCTCAACAATCAGTGCTGCTTTTTTAACAAATGCTACCTGCTCAGAACAATACATTTCAATTGTTGTACCTTCACGTATGTTTATGAATGTATATAAAGAAAAGGGGTTACACTCTAAAAACCTCTCCCGTTCTTTGGAAGATGGGGGGACGTTAACCTCCGTATTTATTCCTTGGAATACATGTGGTGTATTTATCTATGCTACCTTAGATGTTCATGCCTTTAGTTATGCTCCATACGCCATTTTAAATTATACTGTACCAATGATTGCAATCCTCTATGCATTCAGTGGATTTACAATTGCCAAAACAGCTAAAGCAAAGCAAAACGATTATATCAGTGAAGCACAATAGGATTTAAAAAAATGTGGTGGTATGACGGAGGGGAAAATAACGCTCACCAAACAAGAGAACTTCCTGATGAGATGGAGGTAACTTATTCATAGAGTACTTTTTTAATTCAAACAGTGGGAAGAGCAGATGGTTCCCTATCGTAGAAAGAAGCTCGAAGATTGCTAGACGCGTATGCTATACGAAACTACTTTCAAATATCCATCATATAATATGATTAATTAATCTGTTATTTAATCTACAATATGAACGCTATCATGAACGGTATACGAATGAATTCAGTACTGGGATGATAGATTCAAGCAAATAAACACGTTATTATGCAAAGAGGGGATTAAATGAATAGACAAATTATAGACCGTGGGAGACTTCGTTCTGGACAATCTTTTTACCTAAAAAAGTTAACTGTAAACTATCTTCACGATATTTTAAAATTGCAACAAATAGTCGAACAAACAGTAGAGGGCGCTTCTTTTTTACAACCTCTTACCACCGAAGAATACAACTATATTTTATCTGGAAAAGGATCAATGATCGGTATATTTATTCATGATCAGTTAGTCGCTTTTCGTGCCATGCTCATCCCAAATTCAAAAGATCCTGAGCATTTAGGAAGAGACCTTGGACTTTTAGAAACAGAATGGTCGAAAATAATCTATTCCGAAATTTCAATCGTCCATCCAACATATCGAGGAAATCGCCTACAAAATTATATGGGAAAACAATTATTTAAACAAGTAGATAAACGTATATTTCATTATATAGCAGCTACAGTTGCACCATTTAATATTCCAAGTATTAAAGATAAACTTGCTTTGGGCATGAAAATATCTGCGTTAAAAGCGAAATATAATGGAAAATTAAGATATATTTTAATTCGTGACTTGCATATACCTCCAGATTACAATAACTATACAACAACGAAAATCGTAAACATGCAGGATATTAACCTGCAAAAAAACTTGCTTGAAGCAGGCTATTGTGGAATCGCAATACAAAAAAGGAACGGCAATTATGATGTAACCTACGTAAAATAGGGGATGCCGGCCTGAGCGGTAAGCCTCTTTTAGTCGGCCTTCCTTTAGATTCAAGCCAATGTTATTTATGATAGAAAGAGATCAAAGTAAGCTACAGCTTGAGTGGTTAAGCTAGACCATAATACTTTCCCAAAAAGATATCCACAATGTAAAAAGAAATATAGTTTCTCATGCATAAAAACTAGGCAATGCCATGTTTCTACGAACGGGCACTTGCCTAGATGTACTTTCTATTTTATACATGTTGGTTAATAAGTGAGAGAAGTTCAGTTAAACTCTCAACCTCAAACGTAGGCAACCCATTTGTTTGAAGATCCTGTCTATTAATCCATACCGAATCTATTCCGCTTCGTGAAGCACCTAATATGTCCGTATGCAAATTATCCCCTACCATAATCGCTTCTTCTTCTTTTACGTCCAATTTTTCCAATGTGTATTGAAATATAGCAGGATCAGGCTTCCCGCTGCCAAAGTCGCCTGACACAACAATCTCTTCAAAATAATCTTTTAGTTTTGGAGTCATTTCCAGTTTCGTGTGTTGTAAATCCGGTGAACCGTTCGTTAGTAAAGCCAGCTTAAAATCATTTGCTAAAGCATCTAAGACATCAAACGTATCTTCAAAAACAAATGGTTTCTTCTTTCTTACCTTGGGAAATGTTTCCGCTAATTCAATTGCTAATTGTCGGTCTTCAACACCTACTCCTTCTAACCCCTTTTCCCAAGCTTCCTTTCGATAAATAGGCGCGATTTCTTTTAACTGTTGAAACGCCTTTCCTTCATCATCAAACTCTCCCCAAAGTCCTTCGAAAGGGTTAATACCAATCATTTGTGTAAATGGGTAAGTAGAATAGGATGCGTATAACGACCGAGCTTTCTCTCGCACACTTTCTTCTAAATCGATTGGGTCTATCTTAGGATTGATTTTATTTGCCTTGTTACAGGCTTCTTTGAACGATTCTGCTACACTCTTCTTATCCCAAAGTAGTGTATCATCTAAATCAAAAATAATTGCTTTACGCATCCATACAACTCCTTTTTCTGTTGCATATCTTACTAAAAGTATACAACATTTTACGAAAAACAAAAAAACTAATTAATTTAGGGTTGATTTTATTGAAAATATAGACTAATATAGTTATTAAAATTTTTACAGCTAAGGGGATATTAGCAATGGAAGAATGGACAGTTAAGGTTAATCGTTGTACAGTGAAGAAAGAAAAACCCAATACCGATCAATTGGAATTTGGCAGCGTGTTTACGGATCATATGTTTATTATGGATTATTCTGAGCCTTTGGGTTGGCATGATCCGCGTATCATTCCATACCAACCGCTATCTATTGATCCATCCGCGATGATATTTCATTATGGACAATCCGTTTTTGAAGGATTAAAAGCATATCAAACACCGGAAGGAGATATTCAACTATTTCGACCGAAAAAAAATCTTCAACGTTTGAACAAGTCAAATGACCGCCTATGTATTCCGGCGATTGATGAAGCGTTTATTCTGGAAGCCATGAAGCAGCTTGTATATTTAGATAAAGAATGGATTCCAACTGCAGAAGGAACTTCGCTTTATATTCGTCCATTCATTATTTCAACAGAGCCCTATATCGGAGTAGCACCATCACATCAATACAAATTTGTAATTATTCTGTCACCAGTTGGAGCTTATTACAAAGAAGGGATTAACCCAGTAAAAATCGCGGTTGAAAATCAATATGTTCGGGCGGTAAAAGGCGGAACTGGAGAGGCAAAAACCGGAGGAAACTATGCAGCCAGTTTAAAAGCCCAAGAGCTTTGTGCTAAAGAAGGGTTTACACAAGTATTGTGGCTGGATGGATTAGAGAAAAAGTATATTGAAGAAGTAGGAAGCATGAACGTATTTTTTAAAATTAATGGAAAAGTATATACTCCTGCTTTAAACGGGAGTATTCTAGAAGGTGTAACCCGGAACTCTGTTATTCAATTACTTAACCATTGGAATATTCCGGTTATTGAAGACAGAATCTCCATGGAGGATTTGTATCAAGCCTATATGGATGGTAAGTTAGAAGAAGCGTTCGGTACGGGTACAGCAGCAGTCATTTCACCAATCGGTCAACTACGCTGGGAAGGTAAAGACTTATTAATTAATGACGGCAAGACTGGTGAACTATCAAAATCATTATATACGACTTTAACTAACATTCAATATGGAAAAGAAACAGATCCATTTGATTGGATTGAGAAAGTTAGTGAGTCGCACACTGTTAAACACTGATTGCACTTATTTCATTTAAACATTGAATTAACAGAGTACTATTATTTAGTGCTCTGTTTTTATTTAGCGGAATATTTCATAATCTTCCACGAAATCTTATAATAGGTGATTTACAACTACTACTTCGCAAATTAAAATAATATTTTCTACACAGCAAAAAATAGACGCTTTTCTTCTTCCTTGCTAGCCAAAAGCATAAGCTCAAGTTGAAGAAAGCGTCTATTTTCTAACTAGATCCTTAGCTCTAGAAATACTACATAATCAGGTGTTTTCACTATGAAATCATTACTTTACAAATATCATTGGTAAATTCAACTGGATCATTAACAGGTAAGCCTTCGATAAGCAGTGCCTGATTATACAATAAGTTTGTGTATAAGTTGAGTTTGTTCTTATCGTTGAGAAAGGCATCTTTTAATGCCTGGAACACTTCATGATTTACGTTTATTTCCAATACTTTATCTGCTTTTATTTGCTGGTTATTTGGCATCGTATTAAGTACTTTTTCCATTTCCAATGATATTTCACCATCCGCAGTCAGACATACCGGATGTGACTTTAAACGTTTGGAAGAACGAACATCCGTTACCTTTCCAGCTAATTGATCTTTCATATATTTAAACAGTTCTTTGTTTTCCTCTTTTTCTTTCTCATCTGTTGAATCAGTTGTCTCTTCTTCCAAACCGAGATCGCCGCTTGAAACAGACTTAAACTCTTTATCTTTATACTTCAATAACATCTTTATCGCAAATTCATCGACTTCTTCCGTAAAGTACAAAATTTCATATCCTTTATCAGCTACTAATTCTGTTTGTGGTAACTTCTTAATTCGATCTATCGATTCACCTGCAGCATAGTAGATATACTTCTGATCTTCCGGCATCCGGTTTACATATTCTTCTAATGTCACTAATTTTTCTTCAGTGGAAGAATAGAACATTAATAAATCTTGCAACGTTTCTTTGTTTGCACCAAAGTCATTGTAGACGCCAAATTTCAACTGTCTACCAAAAGCCTCATAAAACTTCACATAATTTTCACGGTCATCGCGTTGCAATTGCAGTAATTGTGTTTTTATTTTTTTCGTGATATTTTTAGCAATGACCTTTAATTGCCGGTTATGTTGCAACATTTCACGAGAGATATTTAACGATAAATCCTCTGAATCTACCAATCCTTTAACAAAGCTAAAATAATCAGGAAGTAAATCAGCACATTTATCCATAATCAAAACACCGTTTGAGTAAAGCTCAAGTCCTTTTTCGAATTCCTTTGAATAATAGTCAAACGGAGCATTTTCCGGTATGAATAAAATTGCGTTATAACGGATGGTTCCATCTACTTTGACATGCATCGATTTCAATGGTTTATCAAATCCATATCGTTTCTCTTGATAAAAGTTAATATAGTCCTCTTCCGTTAACTCACTTTTATTCTTTTTCCAGATCGGAATCATACTGTTAATCGTTTCTTCTTCTACATAGTCGACATATTCATCGCTATCTTCATCTTTCGGCTTTTTCTTGGTTATATCCATTTTAATTGGATAACGGATGAAATCAGAATATTTCTTAATAATTTCTTGTAAACGATGTTCCTCAAGAAATTGATCAAACGAATCATCTTCGGTATTTTCCTTTATTTTTAAGATAATTTCTGTTCCTACTTGTTGTTTTTCACTAGGGGTAATCGTAAATCCATCTGTACCAGAAGATTCCCATTGATAGGCTTGTTCACTATCAATCGATTTACTGATAACAGTTACCTTATCAGCTACCATAAACGCAGCATAAAAACCAACACCAAATTGACCGATAATATCAAAACCATCTTTTATTTCTGTATCATTTTTAAAAGCAAACGATCCGCTTTTAGCAATGGTTCCTAGATTCGTTTCCAGTTCTTCCTTGGTCATACCAATTCCTGTATCGATAATCTTCAATGTGCGTTCTTCTTTATTCGGGATGATTTTAATATAATAATCTTCCTTATTAAAGGTTAGGCTTTCATCTGTTAAACTGCGATAATACATTTTATCCATCGCATCACTTGCGTTGGAAATTAGTTCACGCAAAAATACCTCACGTTGTGAATAAATGGAGTTAATCATTAGTTCGAGCAATCGTTTTGATTCTGCTTTAAACTCTTGCTTAGCCATACAACCCTCTCCTTCCAATGAACTCATATGTTTTAATATCATAAACTCTACTTCCTGTCAATATACGAGACTTGCCCGTCTAATTACTATTTTTATGCTGTCGGGCTAATTCTGTAATATAATCAAAAAATAAATCTCGATCTACTTCATAGACAAGATTCACTGGTCTCCCCGTATCGTAAAGTTCTGTTCTCCCCTGGCTTTTTCCATCAGGATGGACGATACAACGTACCTGTTTCTTTTTTACGACATCACTATTTCCTATTGTTGCAGTCGTTAGTACATCCCATAAAAAGTATGTTGAATTGGTTTGAAAATGAACAAGCGGAGGTACCATTGCATAACATTGTCCTAAGAAATCGATACCTATATCTGCTCTTTCTCTTGCCCATCTATTTCTGACATCAACAGTTAAAGGAACCATATTCGTACTCTCTAAGGCTACTAAATCTATCTCGATATTGCTCTCCCATACTTTATGTACAGCTTCTGGATCCCAAAAAGCATTCCATTCCGCTGTCCCGTCATGCTCAGGTTCTTCCACATTTCCTGTTTCTAGGAAGGTTCCACCCATCCAAGCTAATTTGTCTATTTTTCTTTCAATATCCGGCGCTTCCTCCAGTGCTCTTGCCAAATCTGTTAATGGTCCAATAAATACGAGTGTAACAGGCTCATCACTCTTACGTAGTATTTCCACCAGATGCTTATGACTTGGCAATGTAATTGTCTCGGTTTGAATTGGTAAATGCTCATTTAAAATCGGCAATGCATCTACATAAAAGGCATGCATACGCCATTCTTTTGGAAAAGGATTTTTTCCGCGTGATGTAGATGCCGCTACTTCTATACACTTCCCTTTGCCAAACCGATCAATGATTTTACGGCTCGCATAAACGGCAGGCTCAAGATAACAATCTGCGGGTATGACTCCCACACCAACTAAGTCAATGTCTTCCATTTGTAACAATAAAAATAAAGAAATTAAATCGTCTACACCACCATCATGATTTAAATAGACTTTCTTCTTCATGCTTGTCCAAAAGCCCCCTCACCATATATTTCTATCGCATTGATAAGTAATATTGTCTCAGGTTTTACCTGCCATTACAAATGATATGAGAAGATGATGACACGTTAAGTGCATGTTCAAAAAGAGAAATAAATAGACCGAGATGAGGTCGGTTGAGATCGCAATATATCGCGATTGACGTTTTCATGTTCTTAAAGCTTTCTTTGTTCTTTAGAAAAACTTGGCTTGTCGCCAAGTCTTTATAGCGAATACTATCGTTTTTCTCATACTATAAACCGTAAAATTTTATACTTTCCTATAGTGTGAAAAAGAAAATTTTTTCCTTGTTCGGCTGTACTGCTATCGAAGTCTTTTTTTCTGTCCTTGAAAAACCGCGACGTATCGCTGTCGATGTTTTTCTTGTCCCGCTCCCAACGCGATACTCATAGATCCTGTCGAGTTGAAGTTCGAGAGAGCATCGTGTATACAGTTTGATAAACACCCTTAACCAAAGAGGAGTTTTTAATTCGTCTATGGACATCCTTTTAAAATTGGTTGCTATTGTAGAAACAGAAAAAGAGTATGAAAAAAGTCCCTACAACTTGATTAAAATTTGCTGGTACATGACTTGCCAATCTATGCTACACGTACAAAAAAAATCCCAAAGCATAGATATGATGATATCTTTTAACATAGAAAAAAGGGCTCTAACAGACTGAGCCCTTAATGATTGTTCTGTCTATATTCTTCAATTTCTTGTCTTGCATTATGAAGCTTTTCAAATGTTTGCTGAAATTGTGGATTTTCTAATACCTGTTCACCTGCATGATACTGTGTAGCTTTTAATAAGCTATCTACTTGTAACAATTGCTGTTGCGCTTGCAGGAGCTGTTCTTCATCTCCATTCGTCTTAGCTTCTTGCAGTAGCTGATATGCTTCCGAGAATTGTTCTGTCGCTAATTCGATTTGCTGGTGGGGATGCTGACTTTCCATTAAACAACCTCCAATAAGTTTATTTATTCACTTTTATAGGTTGTCTTTTTATACCAATTTTATGTATATAGGACTTGGGTTAATATGAACAACCTTTCGTTACTTCTTGAGCATAATCATTCGTTAAGAAAGCTTTTAACGTAAATAAAATTCAGCTAGCAACAAGCCTCGAAAAAGTAATAACGAAACCCAAAATTTTTATAGTTTTTATACCAAAGAACACCCGTATTGCTAAAAAGCTACGGGTAATTCTTTCGGAACGCCTTATTTGAAAAATTCTCTTTTCTTAAAACCAATACCCTTAGAGGATTTTTCCCGGGTTTAAAATATGTTCAGGATCCAATGCTGTTTTTAGCTTACGCATCACTTCAAGTGCTTCCCCATGCTCTTTTTTCTGATATTTAGTTTTACCAATACCAACACCATGCTCACCAGTACATGTTCCACCGCAAGCTAATGCAAACGAAACAATTTCTTCATTTACCTTATTCGCTTTAGCCAGATCATGGGGATTATTAACATCGATCATCATTAAAATATGATAATTTCCATCACCAACATGACCGACAATTCCTCCTGGAAGTCCGGAAGCATCGACAGCTTTCCTGCCATGTTTGATTGCATCCGCTAATTTAGAAATGGGTACACAAACATCTGTTACCATTTGTTTTTTTCCAGGATAATGGTGCAAATATGCATAAGCTGTATTGTGTCTTGCTTCCCATAACTGATTTCTCAAAGCGGTATCTGATTCAAATGCTAAATCCTGACATTCATGGTCTTGTAATATTTCCTTTGCAAAAGCAATATCCTGCTTTAGACCAGCTTCATTACCGTGAAATTCTAAAAAAATAGTTGGAGCTTCAAAATAAGTGGTATCATTAAATTGATTAATCTGCTTCATGGATTGTTCATCCACTAATTCAACCCTTGCTACAGGGATTCCCGCTTGCAACATATGAATAACAGCTCCAACAGCATCATCCAATGTTGAAAAGGTCGCTCGTCCTGCCATCATTTCCTCTGGGATACCATGGATTTTTAACGTAAGCTCTGTAAAACAACCTAATACTCCTTCTGAGCCAACAAATAAACCATTTAAATGTATTCCAGAAGATGATTTTGCTCCCATGCTCCCTGTATGAATAATTGTACCATCTGCCAATACTACTTCTAAATCACGAACCTGATCCCGCATAACGCCATATTTTACAGATGTAGTTCCACTTGCGTTTGTTGCCGCCATCCCCCCTAATGTTGCATCTGCTCCAGGATCAACGGGAAAAAATAATCCATATTTTTTCAGTTCTTTTTCCAGCTGTTTCCTTGTCACTCCAGGTTGTACCTTCACTAGAAAATCATCAGGAAGCACTTCTAAAATTTGATTCATCCATGAAAAATCAATCGTAATTCCTTTTTGATATGGAATGACACTACCTTCTAAACTAGAACCTAATCCGAAAGGGACGATCGGTATCTGATTTATAGCCGCCACCTTTATCACTTCACTGACTTCCTTCGCTGATTTTGGATAAACAACAACATCCGGGAATTCCGGTGTATGGTACGATTCATCTGAGCTATGCTGTTTTAGGATTGTCTCGTTCGTACTTATTTGTTCAGACGGTAAGACTTGCGCTAATGCCTCTAATATGGACAATGCTATCTCTCCCTTTGTGCTTAAGAATGTATAGCTATTTAATTTTCAAACAATGGGAATAGTATAAAAATTTAATTCGCAACGATAGATTTTTTTATTATTACAAAATGTTGTACCCTTAGTAAACAAATAATTTTCGTTATAAAATTTTATTCCCATTTATCGTAAAGAATTACATGTAATTAAAACCTGCTTCTTTTGAACCTTGATTGCAATGACAATTAAGATACTGGTGTACCATTTTTCACTTTTTGATCTGGTGCTAATAATACAACATCACCTGCTTTTGGTATGCCGCCTAGAACAAGTACTTCCGATTTAAACCCAGCAATTCGCAGAGATGGAAAATTAACCACTGCTGTCACCTGTCGACCGACTAAATCTGTGGGTTGATAACGTTTGGTAATTTGAGCAGATGATTGTTTTATCCCTAAATCACCAAAATCAATATACAGCTTAATTGCCGGTTTCTTTGCTTCGGTAAAAGGCTCTGCCTTCGTTACCGTCCCAATTCGTATGTCTAATTTTTGAAAATCCTCTATACTTGCCATAAATAAACATCCTTTCAATTTGATGCGTTTTATAAAGTGAAACTTCATTTCTGTGGAATGCCTTTTCCCAAGAAATGTTAGCTGAACAAATCGGGCATTTAGGTGCCGTTTTCCCCCACTTAGCCCCTTTTGTATGAACTCAGGGATCTTGAAGTGGGAAACTTACGGCACCTTACATGCGGGATAAAGTGAAACTTTATTCCGTGGAATGCTTTTTACACGGAATGTTAGTTGAACCAATCGGGCATTTAGGTGCCGTTTTCTCCCACTTTGACCCTTTGCACGAACTCAGGACTTGAAGTGGGAAACTTACGGCACCTTACATGCGGGATAAAATGAAACTTCATTTCTTGGAATGCCTTTCCTAAGAAATGTTAGCTGAACAAATCGGGCATTTAGGTTGCCGTTTCTTCCCACTTTGACCCTTTGCACGAACTCAGGTCTTGAAGTAGGAAACTTACGGCACCTTACATGCGGGATAAAATCATCAAAAAATTCTTGTAGGTTTAAACTCAATACTATACTTCCAATGTGAAAATTTTAAGATGCATCTTTTATATTGACTAGAAAACGTTATCCATTTCTACATGGTGGATATCGTTTTTAAACGTAGCTTCTAGCTTCTCTAACTTCATGCTCGTGTCCCTAGCAAACTCCGATCTTCTTATGTTGGTCAATATCAGCTCAAATCATAAAAGATCGACTAAAAGCGGGCTTCTTGCTCAGGTGTCGGTATACCCCTGTTGCAGGAGCATGTTTTTCTCATCTCGAACGTCAGGAGCCGCACCTCTCATTTTTGAAAAAAATTGCTTATTATTTAGAGAAACGACTCCTAAATTCCTCCATTTGCTTGGATTGACAGGACAAGGAAAGCTTCTTGAATAATGTTTTCAAGAACTGAGTTGCTGCGGCAGGTTTTTCAAGGGCAAAAAGGATTAAGACAGCGATACATCACGTTTTTTTAAAAAAGAAAAATTTTGACAGTACACATTATTGTTTTCCGAGAACTCCTGCGACCTTAGCCTTTGATCTATTGTTTCAAAGAGCAATGCATTCCTTGAATGAAGTCTAACCTTATCTCGTCAGAAGTTCTCCAGTTTGTACATTGTTAATCCAAACATGTGCTCATTTGTCTGTTTATGCACTTATAGGATCTGCCTTTGTATTATTCCCGTATTTGTCCTTCTCCATATATATAGAATTTAGTAGATGTAAGTGCAGGCAACCCCATTGGCCCTCTTGCATGTAGTTTTTGTGTACTAATACCAATTTCTGCACCATAACCAAATTCAAATCCATCTGTAAACCGAGTTGAGGCATTATGATAAACTGCTGCTGCATCAACATGTTGCTGGAAGAACTCCGCATTTGCTCTATCACTTGTAATAATTGCTTCTGAATGCTTTGTACCATACGTATTGATATGGTCAACTGCCTCTTTACAAGAATCAACCACTTTTACACTAATTGCTAAATCAAGGTATTCCGTTTGCCAATCTTCTTCCATTGCCCTGCTTGCTTTTGGGAAAGCTTGAACAACTGTTTCATCTCCATAAATAACCACTTGATTCTGCTGTAATTGATCTAACAAATGATCCCCATGTTCATGGAACCATTCATTATGAATTAATAAAGATTCAATCGCGTTACAAACGGATGGTCGTTGTAATTTAGCATTTAGTACAATTTTTTCCGCTAAATTTTCATCAGCAGATGCATCAATAAAGATATGACAATTTCCTGCGCCAGTTTCAATAACTGGAACCGTAGAAGAACGAATCACTGTCTCTATTAAATTTTTACCTCCTCGAGGAATCAATACATCTAAATACTCATTTAATGTAAACAGTTCTTTTGCCGAATCTCTGCTCGTATCTTCGATTAACTGCACTGCATCCAAAGGCAATTTACTCTTGGACAAAGCCTGATGAATAGAAGCTACTAATGCACGGTTTGAATATTTAGCTGAAGAGCTTCCCCTTAGTATAACAGCATTCCCTGTTTTTAAAGAGAGTGTTGCAGCATCAATCGTTACATTTGGTCTTGCTTCATAAATCATGCCGATAACTCCGATTGGAACGCGTTTTCTTTCAACCCGTAAGCCATTATCCTTTGTAATCGTCTCAAGTACTTCACCAATAGGATCTTGTAAATCGATTAATTGATATATCGCATCATGCATTCCCTTAACTCGATCCGCATTTAACATAATCCTATCTAAGACCGATTCAGATAAACCTTTCTGTTTACCATCCTCTAAATCCTTTTGATTTTCTTGCAAAATGTTCTCCTCATCCTGTAAAAGTTGATCAGCAATTAATCGAAGGGCTTCATTTTTCTCCTCCGTAGTTACCCCATTTAATTGATAACTAGAAGCCTTCGCAAGTTTTCCTTTTTTTTGTATTTCTGACATGATACTCCTCCTCCTATTTATAAATAGCTAGTAATGACACTAGTTGCTATCCTTTACAATCATCCTTTATGTTAGCCTTACCCAACGGTCACGATGAATCACCCTTGAAGATAGACCAGGCGTGTTGCTATTCCTTAATGCTATTTCTTTCATGACAACATCTCTTGAACAACTGACTTCGCCTTTTCCGATTAGTCCTTTGCCTCCATAAACTTCTACGACATCTCCTTCTTTAAAAGCACCGGTTACTTTACGAACCCCGGCAGCAAGAAGGCTTGCACCTTGATGTAAGAGGGCTTCCTCTGCCCCATCATCAATATAGATTTGCCCAGTTGGCTCTGAATGCAGCGCAATCCATTGTTTATTTGTGGTAATCGATCCTTTTGCAGGATTAGAGATATACGTACCGTCTCCGTTTCCTTCGATTATGTTTAACAGCTTAGCGCTACCTTGTCCTGTACCAATAAACACACTAACACCTAATGAAAGTGCCATTTTAGCAGCTTCCAGCTTTGATTTCATTCCTCCTGTTCCGACAGCGGAGCCATCAACATCTGCTTGAGCAATCATCTCCTCTGTAACATTATCCAAATAATCATATTTTACTGCATTTGGATTGTGACGAGGATTTCCATTATATAAACCATTTATATCGGTTAACATAATTAATTGATCGGCGTGCACGATCCCACTTACTAAAGCAGAAAGCATATCATTATCACCAAAAGTAAGCTCCTTAATCGATACCGTATCATTTTCATTAATAATCGGAATGACACGACGCTCTAAAAGCTCCATTAGCGTATTAAACGCATTTTTATACCTTTCTCGATCTTTAAAATCATCTCGTGTTAATAATAACTGTGCGGCTCTTAAATCGAACTCCGAGAATTTTTCCATATATGTCTGAATCAATAATCCTTGACCGGCTGCTGCAGCCGCTTGTTTTCCTTTTAAAGTGACCGGTCTGGACGCATAACCAATTTGTGGAAAACCTGCAGCAACTGCTCCCGATGAAACTAAGATAACATCATGCTTGTGTTCGCGAAGCTTGGCAATAGCTTGAACATGCTCTGTCAGTTTTTCTTCGTCCATCTCTCCATGTACATTTGTTAAAGAGCTACTTCCAATTTTGACAACAATTCTCTGTTTCACTTTACATACTCCTATTCCCAATATCTTTTCAAATTTTATAGTGATTTATTTATCCCGCATGTAAGGTGCCGTAAGACTCCCACTTCAAGATCCCTGAGTTCATACAAAAGGGGCTAAGTGGGGGAAAACGGCACCTAAATGCCCGATTCGTTCAACTAACATTCAGTAGGAGATGGGAGAAAACGCCTACTGAATGAAGTTTCACTTTATTGTAAAAAAAGCCCAATCATCCTTAGAAATAAGGACGAAAGAGCTTCTTCCGCGGTACCACCTATTTTGAATGTGTCCAAACACATCCCGCTTTCATTCAATAACGCCGAAATAAGCGCCCACTTTTGTGAGACTCGAAAGGCAGGTTCTGTGGCTTCAAGTGTAGGAAGCTTCCAGCTGTTAACTTCCTCTCTCTGGCACCGAACAAACCACATACTATTCCTTTCTTACCGTTCAACTATGTTTTATAGATATTATGGATAGAAAAACGAGGAATGTCAACTGTTTTTACAAGTTTTTCTTTAAACAACCTTTTAACCAATTAGCATTTTATTGCCTTTGTTTATCTGCCAATTTGTACATTTTTCGATCCTGATCGTTTTATAAAAAACGATAAAACTAGTGCAATAATCGCAAATAAACCAGCGACAATAAAAGAAATATTTACCCCGTGGATCAAGCCTTCTACTCCTTTATCAGGAAGTGCTGTACTGGTCATAACAGTTACTAATAAGGCTGTCCCAACTGCACCAGCTACTTGTCTCATTGTATTATTCATTGCCGTTCCATGAGGAATCAAATGAAAAGGTAACTGATTTAAACCAGCTGTTGTTACAGGCATCATAACCATAGCTATCCCCAACATACGTATTGCGTTTACGGTAGCTAAATACGTAAATGTTGTTGTTATAGATAGATTCGTAAACATAAACGTTGTTATTGTTACAATGGTTAACCCGATAATGGAAAGCCAGCGTGCACCAAATTGATCAAATAATCTGCCGGTAATTGGATTCATAATTCCCATTACAACTGCTCCTGGTAAAAGCATTAAGCCCGATTCCAAAGCAGAAAAACCAAGCATATTTTGTGCAAGTAACGGGAGAATAACTGCAGCTCCGATCATAGCCATGAAGGTAACCATACCTAGCGCAGTCGTAAGCGAAAATATCGAATAACGAAACACGCGGAACTCAAGAATTGGTTGTTCTAGCTTCAACTGTCTAAGAATAAATAATGTCAACGTAATAGCTCCAATAATTAACGAAAGGATCACTTGTATGCTTCCCCAACCACTATTACCAGCAACACTAAACCCATATAATAGTCCACCAAAGCCTAGTGTTGAAAGAATAATAGATAGAACATCCACCTTTGGATAGGTTTGTTTGGTAATGTTTTTCAAAATAAAATAAGCCACAATGATATCAAGGATTACTATTGGTAATATGACATAAAACACACTTCTCCATGGAAAGTGTTCAACTAGCCATCCAGATAAAGTCGGGCCAATGGCTGGGGCAAAGGCAATAACTAAGCCAAACATTCCCATCGCTGTTCCACGTTTTTCCACTGGAAAGATAAGAAATAAAATGGTTTGCATTAGTGGCATCATTATTCCCGCAGCAGCAGCCTGAGCCACGCGTCCAACCAATAGTGTAGAGAAATTAGGAGCTACCGCACATATAAGTGTCCCAATAGCAAACATACTTAGTGCAGTTAAAAACAATCCCCTTGTCGTAAAACGTTCAATTAAAAATGCAGTAATAGGTATCATTATCCCGTTAACCAACATAAAAATGGATTGCAACCATTGAACGGTATTAGCATCCAACTGTAAATCGGCCATAATTTTAGGCAATGCTGTAGCTAATAACGTCTGGTTTAAAATAGCGACGAAAGCTCCCGAAATAAGTACGATGATTAATGGTAGTTTATTTATCTGTGTTGGATCATTTGCTTGTGTATTTGTAGTATTCATCTTTTCTCTCCTCTCTGGTTATTTTATAGCTGTATCGTTGATTGAGCAAACTAAATCATTTTTTATGTCCGAACATATCCTCTTTACAAAGTGAGATAACTAACATAATATCATATAGAAATTATTGAACAAACTATTTCGCTTTGATATAATTATTAAGTTATTTCTCCGGAAAAGTTGTAACTGAAATACCTTGGAAAGAGATCCATAAAGTTTAACAGAAGACACAAACTCGAAGCGGAATAGCCTAAACTTAGAATGGAGCCCCACAAAATCGGAACAAATTATTGTAAGGTTGAAATAAAGTGTCACGAAACAGAACGTCATGAAAATCTGTTCTGTGTTGATTGGACTTCTCTGCTAATTGTTCAGCTTTATTTTTTGCGAGAGAAAACGTTGTAGCGCCAAGATACTTAAACAATAGCATTTAACTAGTGGCATTTAGCCTCTCTGTATTAAAGTAAAAAAATCCACCATTAGAGCCTGAAAGTGGATGATGGTGGATAATTAGCTTATAAACCGTTTATTCAAATTTATAATGAAAAATACTATAAAATTTACCATTATTAAATGGATAAAGGTTTAATTTTTTTGCCTCTGTAGCATGATTCACAATAATTTCCTCTAATATTTCATTAGCGTTTTTATTTATAATAAGTATCCCTAATTTTTCTGCAGTATGATACAATTTAGCTTCATGCACAGCTTCAATTAATTGTTTAATACTCTTTCCCTGTCGTTTTATTCCCAGTTGCTCTGCTTCTTTTTCCACTTCCATGGTAATCAGTTCATCTTCCAATGTAACTATAGATTTTCCACTTATATTTAGTCCTAATTGCTCTGCTTTTTGCTTAATATTTTTTTCGTGAACCTCTTTTGCCAATTCATTTGGCTTTTTATTCTCTGTCTCAATACCTAATTGGATAGCTTTTTCAACGATAATGGCGTCATGTACTTCTTTTTTTAATTCATCTATTTTTTTCCCTTTTGTCTTTAGATTAAACCTTTTCGCTGCTTGCATTAAAAACTCTTGCTCAACTTGACGCTTTAACTCACTTGCTGATCTTCCTTCAACATCTATTCCCAACTCCCTCGCTTTATACATAATAATTACCTTCTGATAACGTTGATACTCTTTGTCCTCTTGTTGTTTACTTTCCAATAAATACAAATCAACAAACTCCGCTGACACTGTATTTCTTAACAGACCAAACAGGGAACTAATCATAACAGCTACAAGAAATAGTGTTCTTTTTATAAAACCACCCCTTTCTGCAACTGCTCTTTAGGCAAGTAGTTTTCCCTTATTCTGTTAGATAATTAGTACCAATTACTTGAAACTTTATACAGGACTATATCGTATGGTATAGAAAGCTTCATTATGATAAATAAAAAAGTTGTTAGCATTAAGGAACAAGAGAGACTATTGCAGAACTCTGTAACACACTATAAGCCATATTGTAGCGAATTATTACACATTTATAGATAAAACCATACAAAGGATAGAAAAAGAAACGGTGTTCGTATTATGCCATACATGTAAATTTCATTTGGCGAAAGGATTGATTTTATCGATGAAAAAGAGCATGGCTGCTTTACTTATGACTATTCTTCTGTTGCTAAGCGGTTGTTCTCTGTTAGAAGAAGCAACGGATTCATTCGATTATGCCACGGAAGCAACCGAATATATCAATAACTTAAGTGAGTTTGCTGAAGAAGCATCATCGTTAGAAGCAGATCAATTGGTTGCACGTTTAGAAGACTTAACAGGTACAATAGAAAATTTTACTAAGATTGAACCGCCAACTATCGCAGAGAATATACATCAGGAGCTGGCCTATAAAAGTGAAGCATTGTTGGAAATAATTAATAATATTATCAATCAAGGTGAGATTACCGTTGAACAACTACAAGAAACAGAGATTTACCAAACAATAGAAAATATCATATCTCTTAAAGTACAAATTGAACAGCTTGAATTATAGTATACAGGGGTACTACATGCCTTAAGAGTTCATGTCGAACGAATTTTGGCATGTTGTTATCTCCTACCTATACTTCCTATTCAAAAAACTTCATATGTTTCTTTTCTTCTCTATAATAGGCTAATCGATCAGCTAAGAATCCCGTATGGAATTCAAATTTATGTCCATCTGGATCTGTAAAATAAATGGATTGCTTATCCCGATTATCTCTTTTTCTCCCCTCTAAAATATTTACACGTAACGCTTTTAGTTTGTCATACATCGCTTGAAAATCATCTTCATCAATTGTAAATGCAATATGTGTATAAGACTGGTGAAATTCCTGACGTGGAATGTCTTTCTCCTCGTTTAAAGCAAGCCAAAGTCCGTTAAAATCAAAATAGGCTGTTCGCCTTCCCTGAACTAGTAGCGTAGCATCAAAGACTTGTTGATAAAATTTAATGGATCTTTTTAAATCAGAAACGGAAAATAATAAATGATTAATCCCCTGAATATTCATTTTTCCTCCCTCTGTAAATACGTATATGAAAAAGCTTATGATAAAAAACATAACAAAATAAACAAACTATGTATAAGCATCGTCGGTGCCAATTACGTTCATCAAGTTGATTGTTTCTCATAAGTATTAGTCCATTTTGATGTGAAATAATGAATTTCTCCTTACGTACATTTTTTACTATCAATAAGTTGATATTTAACAAATACAGTTTTCGGTAATCTTTATACATCCCATTTGTATTTTGTAAAATTAGCCTGTTACAGTACTGTTTTTTTCAAAAATCAGGCAAATAAAACATAAAAAATTGTAAATCAAAGGTTCCATTCTATACGGGACTGCTTCACTATTCATCATAAGGTCTCCTATTTATAAGAGAGTTGACTTATTCTTTATCATAACTATTTTTCGCTTTTCGCTTATTCAAATAGTTTTTGATAACAGGATAAATAATTGGTCCATATTTAATAAGTTTCCGAATTAACTTTTTCATAAATACGCCTCCTTGTACAAGTCTACTTCTATCATACCTTATTATGATATCAGTCAAACCATTTCCTTATATTCGTTTATCCCTTATTATGCCCTACCGGTTATTCTTTAATTGCATGATCCACAATATTATGTTTAAGCCCAATTATTCTGCTCATACTAAGGCTATATCGAATAGTTAGAAAAGGAATGATTAATATGGAATCGTCAAAAATCTCTTCAAAAGAAGCATTACTCGAATATAAACAAGGTATTGGAACATTTTCTGAAAAAATGCCTGCATTTACTCAAAAATACAATGATTTTACCGAAGCTTGCTTTGCAGAAGGGAGGATTTCAGCAAAAGTTAAACAATTAATCGCTCTCGGGATCAGCATCCATGCCCAAGATGAATATTGTATTATCTACCATACCAAAGGTTGTCTTGATCAAGGTTGTACTGAACAGGAAATACTGGAAACAATTGCAGTTACATCTGCCTTCGGTGGTGGAGCTTCTATGAGTCAAGGAGTAACACTGGTTCAAACATGTATAAGAGACTTCCAAGCCTAGACGATACTGGTAAAATGAATTAGTATAGCCTGCTGAATAGATTTCAACAGGCTTCCATACGTATATATTATAAAATGCTAAATTTTAAATTAGTACTAAACAGACGAAACTTCACAAGTGCAAAAGCTAGAGACGCTCAGATTAGCAGTGTAGTACAAACTGGACATTTTCTAAAAGATACAGGGAAACTTCATTCAAAGAGTACTTTTCTTCCTAAAACAATAGATCAAAGGCTAAGTTCGCAGGCGTCCTTGAAAAACCGTGATGTGTCGCGCTGGTGTAGCTTTTTTTCCTTAAAAAACTGCGATATGTCGTTGACGTAGCTTTCCTTGTTCTTGAAAAATCGCCGTGTATTGCTGTCGCAGCAACTCTGTCCTTAAAAACCGCGATGATTATTCAAGAAGCTTTCCTTGTCCTGTCAATCCAAGCAAATGGAGGAATTTAGGAGTCGTTTCTCTAAAAAATAAGCAGATTTTTGCAAAAATATTCGAGATAAGAAAAACATGTTCCTGCAACAGGGGTATACAGACACCTGAGCAAGAAGCCCGCTTTTAGTCGATCTTCCTCTTCATCTATATTTTGCTGCAAGTCTTACAAAAAGCCCTTTATTATTAGCTGTTTTAAAACATTAAAGACTCGTAAAGATTTTAAGTTTTAGTATTAAAATTAAGTTAAAGCAACAAGGTGATCGTTTAAAGGACTTCTTAACCCCTTAAAGATACAGCGTCATCCGGATCGTATTTAACTTATGTCCGGCAAAATCCTCTGTAAATTCCTCCACTATTTTAAAGCCTTTTCGCTCATAAAACCGCTTACCAATTTCATTATCCTGTTCTACATTTAAATACATTATATTAACTTCTTTTAGGTATTCTAATCCAGCTTTTAACAGGGCTGTTCCTATACCCATCGCTTGATAGTCCGGTAGTAAGTAGATTGCATTTAACTCAGAAACTCCTTGTTCTGTCATTGGGGAATAATTTGCAAAGCCAACAACTTTCCCATCAAGTTCGGCAACAAACAGATGCGAAAACATTAACCTTTTCGCTAACATTTCCTTACGATATGCACGAGCCAAAAATTCTTCTTGAATTGACATAGGTATAATCCCTTGATACGTAGTATGCCAGCTTTTTCTTGCTACTTGTTGTACGGCCTCTATATCCTTCTCGGTCATCTGGCGGATTACATAATTCATTACTATTTCCCTTTCTGCACGAATTATAAGAGGATGTTAAAATTTCATAAAAATGATGTAGCGAATTTGATCGTACATTGTGTGTTTAGAATATTACCATTTTAGCGCTAAAGTTTAGACTACACAGCGAAATTTTAGCGATTATCTGCGCTCTAGGGTTGGCGTTTGCCAAGTTTTCTTATTATCTGGGAAACAATATCTGTTTCTACATGGCGGTGGATATCTTTTTTACAAGTAGCTTCGGCCAGCTTATGCGTTCGTCCCTCAAGATCGTTTTATTTCTCCTTCGTACGGACCAAAATTTAAGCTTGTCAGGGCTTGCCATAGCACTAGCTTTTTTTCTTAGCTAGCAAGTATTTCACTGCATACACTCTACTAGAAAACTAGTCACTCTCGAACTAATCTGGTTTATTTATCTTCTCTATTAAATACGTATGAATAGCTTAATTTTGAATTTTATTCCGTTGTAAGGATGGAGGACAAAGATAATTGTATTCTTTAATTTTTTTGTTGATACGTTTCACTTTTTTCTTTCTCTCTTTACTTTCTGATTTAGACAAACCCTTCTTCAATGCATCAATTTCATTTGCCAGTTCAATCCATTTTGGAAGAATATAATTATCTTTCATCGTTTTATAAAGCTGCTTATCTTCTGGATTCATATAATCATTTCTTAGTTTCAATGGTTTTCCTTTTCCAGGTAAGTGATCGAAATGTCCCTCTTTTTCTGCTCTTTTTACTATCTCACTAATTGGATCCACATATTGAAGGCGTTCATCAAGCTCATATTCATTTTTTGCATCCTTTTTATCCAACCTTTCGCCTCCTCATATATTTTTGTTCTTCATTTACCATTCGACAAATAGTTTTCTTTACCTTCCTATTTCACCAAATAGTTTTAAAATCGTACCTATCATCATCTGAAACTCAGTAACTGTATACCAACTCAACTGCTGCTTCTATTTCAATTTGTCCTGGCTGAATAGGGGGTGCAAAGCCTTCTGTAGTTGCGGCGGCTGTTTTATAGATAGCTGGTGGATTAATGGTTCGTTCAACAATACGAATTGGCATTGGGAATATGGGAAGCTTTAATGTGTTAGCAATGATATATGATTTACGCTTAGCATCTTGTAAAGCGGACTGAAGCGCATTTTCATACAATATATCTGTTTGATCTGTTGTAAAACGAATATCGGTTATACGATTTACTCCTTGGTTGACAACAGTATCAATAACAATACCGACCTGATCGATGTGTGTTAACCTAACTTGCAACATATGCATAACTTGATACCTTTGATTAAACTGCTTACCATTTTGATAATCATACTTTGGATTAATTATAAAGGCTGAGGTTTGAATATTTTTATTAGGGATACCTAAATTAACTAAAGTTTGAAGCACCTTATTCATTTTTTCTGTATTTTCCTGTTGAGCTTTGTGAAGGGATTTATTTTCTGTTACCACTCCTAATTGGACAATGGCAACATTAGGCTTTACAGCTACCTTTCCATTTCCATACACTTTCATCGTTCTAGCATCCGGCAAACTAACGGAAGCAGGCGGTTGATTATCAGATTGCATATATGACATAGGTACATCACTCCTCTTTAGAGTATATGCATGACGGCACATAATGATATAATAACTTTCCTAGCGGTACCCTTCCAGAATTACAGCCTAAGCTATTTTAACTTTAGCAAAAATTTATCTTACTAATAATTTCAATTCCTTTATTTTAATTACTAAAAACAATTATGCTCACTTTCTTATCAAGTTTAGCCTTGGAAAAACTTCTGCTTTTTTCGAACTTTTTTACAATGAATTTGGTCATGTACTCATAAATATAAGCTTTCACCTATAACCAGTAATCGGGGTCCGACATTCTTATTTCTTCCACGACATCATCTAAATCAGAGGGTGTAATGATATAAATATCGTTTTCATTCATCATTTGCTTGGCAGCTTCATAAAAAAAATGCGTACTACCGGGGTATTCTTGATCCATTAATATTAAACACGCATCACTTTTATCAGTTAACCACATATTTTTTGTTTTAAATTGATAGGCTCCTCTATATTCACCTTGATAGATTGGTTTATAGAAATCTGCGGTAGCTATAATTGCTTGATATTTCTCCTGAAGTTGCTCCGGCCAGCGACTATCCTGATTCTCAAACGGTGGAAAAACCCCTAATTTAACTTCATATGTCTCTTGTAATTCTAATACTGCTTCCGCAGCCCACAACTCAACACCCATCTGTCCAGAAATCAGCACCCATTCTACTCCTGCTTCAATTAATGGAATAAGTCTTTTTTCAAGAGCAGCTTTAATATATGTAATCCGTTCATCCTCTTCATTGAAAATATTGATCTCCATCGGTTTATAGCCTGTTACAGTTAATATTTTCATATTGGTTCTCCCTTTCTAAACCTTCATTTTCTATTATAGAATACAATCGTTTCCTTAAACATTAAAGTAACAAAACAGTTTCCTTCATGATAAATAAAAAGCTGACATATCATATGCCAGCTTCTATCTTAAGTTTATCGCCATTTATGTGGATGTTTGCAATGTTTTGGCTTGTGACAGTCGTATCCCATTCCTGGTGCCATTGCTCCCGCTACCTGTCCTGGTCCGTATCCTGGCGCCATTGCTCCTGCTACTTGACCTGCACCATAACCCGGTGCCATTGCTCCTCCTACTTGTGGAGGAACATTGTAAGAACCTCCATACACGTCTACACAGCTATTCGTATTTTGCACTGAGGTCGAATGTGGAAATACATGCTTATTTATCGTAGTATGGTGATTGTGAACAGTTGTGTGAGATGGATGAATATGCTCTACTACATCTTCGCTACATTGTTTAACACAATTATATTTTGTAGGATGAACAACTTTCGGTGGATAACCACAATATCCGTGATGATGTCTCATAAAAATTCCCCTTTCCTATGATTGGTACACTAATAACCTATGGCAAGTAACTAATTTTTGTATATGGCAATCACCTATGAAGCGGGATAATTCTTTTTTTCTGTCTCTTTCTACTTCATTATAAGAAACAAGTGCATTATCATCTTGAAAAGTTGTACCACAGTTTTTTTAGACGATAAAACACTGCGATTAGAAGCTCCTATGCATATACTTCTATTACATTCATAAATGTTTTCAACGGTAACAACTTCTATCCAAAATTTTATAAACTTTCTAATCACCAAAGCAAGCACGAAAATTGTTCACTTGCTTTAGCCAATGATTCCTGTCTTTTTTCCATAAAGAAGCAACTGCTCAAATGGATCTCCTTCTAAACCTAATAGCTTACAAAAACAAGCCTCTGTGTTCATTCCTTCCTGCTTTAAGCGGATAACTTCTTTCTTTAATGCCGGGTTTTGTTTTATTAAATGGTCTTCAATTACCATATGGAGATAAGCATTCTGTTGATCAACGGCCTGCTTTTGTCCAAACAGTTCAAATATAAATGTATGAAACTGAAAATTTGCCTTTATTACTTCTTGATCTCTGATTCTCTTTCTTTTTATGATGAAATCTGGAAAACCACTGTAAAAACGTCTTATATCTGATTCTAACTTATCTAAATGAAACGCTTGTAAAATAATATCTAAGTCGGAATCCTCTATATAAAGTGAAACTTCATTCAGTAGGGATTTTCCTTCTTCCCCTACTGAATGTTAGTTGAACGAATCGGGAATTTAGGTGCCGTTATCTCCCACTTGGACTTCTTCGTATTTTCCACAATTCTTGAAGTGGGGTCTTACGGCACCTTACATTCGGGATAGATAGCTAGTGGATAAGTACCACATAAAACGGGATGATAATGTTGTAAATCGTTTAAAATATGTAACTGAAGAATTGTTTTATATGCTTCTTGCTGTCTAATGTCTCCTGTTCGCAAACGCTCAATAGAATGAATCATTTTCTATCACCTTCTTGATAAAACCTGTACATCTATGTACCACGTTGAAATGCTGAGCGAATCATTTCTTCATTCTTTCCAGTGTAATGCGCCCATGCCTGAACAGGCTGAAGTTCTGGCAGTTTACTTGTTAAATTCATAACTTCTTGACTACCTTCAAGAAAAACGTGTAAATAAGAAAGAAAAGGGGTAAAACCATTTCTTCTATACCAATTTAATACCCAAGGATCATCTCTGGTCCATGCTTCTAAATAAGCTAAACCTTTTTCCAAAGCAATTGTCTCTACTTTTTTTAATAATCGCCAAGCAATTCCTTTCGTTGATAATCGGGATGGACAGCAAGATACCAAATCATTCCGCCACACTTATTATTATTTCCAGTACAGACCGAATTTGGCTCTGATTCATACTCAACATCAATTAAACCAAATACTCTATTATCTTTTATAGCCACCAACTCAATAGCAAGACTATCATACTGCTCTTTTTTTTGAAAAACATTGTCATAGTAAGCAGTGTCTAAATATGCTAAAACTCGGCACTCCAGCCAACTTTTTTCATAAGCAGATGTGTACGCTTTTATTTTCATACGTTTCCCCTTTGTCATTCGTTCTTAATTTGCTTGATTCTGCTCTTTTAGCAAATCTCTAATTTCTCTGAGCAATTCCTCTTGTGGATTGACCTCTGGCTCTTGTTCTACAGTTCCCTCCTTTTTCTCCCGTTTAAACTTCATTACTAAACGAATAAATAAGAAAATAGACCCGGAAATAATAAAGAAATCAATAATCGACTGAATAAACAGTCCATAATTTATCTCGGCTTCCCCAACGTTATGAGACAAATGACTAAAATCAATCCCATTCATTAAAATTCCGATGAGTGGTGTAATTATATTTTCAACTAGCGATGTAACAATTGCACTAAAAGCTGTACCAATTACAACTGCAACAGCTAAGTCAACTACATTTCCTTTAAACGCAAATTCTTTAAAGTCTTTCCACATACAAAGCAACCCCTTATAAAATGGTATATATTAAATAATAACAAAATTACATTAACATGTGTGTGCAAAAAGAAGATACATAAAATTCATTTTAGGAGTGGTTTTCTCCTTGATCGGTAGTAAAAACAATCATTTAGAAAGCCGTTTTTCTCTTAAGATCGTCGTCAGTAAAAAATGGTTGAATTAGAGAAATAGGGGGAAATTTTTACAGAAACATCTTCTATACTAAGTTGTCTATTCTATGATGAAATTCCCTGTGTCATTTTACCCAACTTTTTGAACATCCTCTAATACATTTAAAAACAATTTACATATCTGGTTTATAAAAAAATTGCTTGCATTAACAAAGATATACCTCTAAAAGCAAATTCTCCCACATCCATACGGTACGGGAGAATTTATGAAGACTTGTTCCACTACAATTTTCATTATTTGCCTTTTGTCTAAAGCCCATGATGTGGATTATGCTTTTGTCCAGCATGATTGGCTGTTTTTACTTTTTTAGAACCACTTAACGGTTCACCATATGGTTGGTTAGGGCTTTCCGGCAAGTTCGGATGCTCCTG
Source organism: Virgibacillus proomii (assembly GCF_900162615.1). Lineage (NCBI taxonomy): Bacteria > Bacillati > Bacillota > Bacilli > Caryophanales > Bacillaceae > Virgibacillus > Virgibacillus proomii. The sequence continues at coordinate 364,086 of NZ_FUFN01000008.1, forward strand.
CTGCTTAAGTCCTTTCGGTTTACCCAAAAAAATCCCTCCTATCATGCATTTGTATCAGTTTTTGTAATTATTATCCCATTTATTCGTTCTATAGCGAGGTTGTAAAATTGACTCAACATAGCTTTAATCAGGAGCATTCTTTCTAGAAGGAAATTAATTTAGCAAGTAAACAAGTGACACACTCTTTTTGTATGAAAAAATCCAGATAAAGGCTCTACCCTTATCTGGATTTTTCTTATTTTTCATAAGCAACGGTTAATGCAGTGACGATTTGCTTTTTTCGTGAAACAACGCCCTTTAGTAATGCGCGACTACGCTCGTCAAGGTTTATCCCAAAGGCATTCTCCACCTTTGATTTACCATTTCCTAAAGCAAGTACCTCAGAATCATTATTTAAAATATCTGTCACAACAAACAAGAATAAGTCGAGATCCTTTTTCTGAATATGATTAGTAATTTCCTTTTCAATCTCAGCTTGTTGTTGATAAATTTTTTCTGTATCAACAGCATTTACTTGCGCAATTTCTACTTTTGCATTTCCCATGGAAAATTCTTTCGCATCCATTGTGATTAATTCTGATACAGGCTTATCACTTAAATCCGCCCCAGCCTTTAGCATTTCAAGACCATATTTCTCCACATCAATTCCAGCAATTTTCCCTAATTCATGAGCTGCATCAATATCTTCATTTGTACAAGTTGGCGATTTGAATAATAGAGAATCGGAAATAATTGCAGATACTAATAATCCTGCAATTTTTTTCGGAACTTCTATGCTGTTTTCTCTATAGATTTTATTTATAATCGTTGCGGTACATCCTACAGGTTCTGCGCGAAAGTATAGCGGATCACTTGTTTCAAAATTAGAAATTCTGTGGTGATCGACAACTTCCTTAATGTGAACATCTTTAATATTTGCTACACTTTGCTGGAACTCATTATGATCCACAAGAATAACCTCTGTACCTTCCTCTACCTTCTCCATATATGGTGGCGCCTCTACTTCAAAATAGTCAAGCGCATACTGTGTTTCTTTGTTAACGTTGCCTAATCTAACCGCTTCAGCATCCACACCTAATTTTTGCTTTAAATCTGCATAGGCTATTGCTGAACAGATTGCATCCGTATCTGGATTTTTATGTCCAAAAATCACTGTTTTTGCCATGATCATTTCTCCTTTTATTAGCTTTTATAACTATTAGCTTATCAAAATTCATGCCAATTGAGTAGCATTTTAATGAATTTAACATCATGTTAATTGGTAAATCATTTACTTTTTTTTAGATTATTTTTATCATGGTATTAGTGTCTCGATTGGAGGAAAAGGATCAATGATTTTAAAAAAATGCACCATGACATCCATGAATTTACGGGTAGTGAATGGAAGATGAAAAAAAAGATAATTATCATTGGAAGTGGAATCGCAGGAGCTTCAACTGCTTATTTTCTCGCTAAAAATAAACAGGATGTTACCATTATCGATCGTGATGACCCTGGACAAGCTACAAATGCTGCAGCAGGCATTGTTTGTCCTTGGCTCTCTCAGCGAAGAAATAAAGACTGGTACCAGCTTGTGAAGGCTGGCGCGCGCATGTATCCTAAGTTAGTAAAATCACTTGCCCGAGACGGGTTGACAGACATCGGTTATCATCAGGTCGGCGCACTGCATCTGCATCAAGATCAGGAAAAATTACAAGCAATGAAGGTACGAGCTGAAAAACGAAGATTAGATGCTCCTGAAATAGGTGATATTGGCATACTGACTCCACAGGAGACAAAGAATAAATTCCCAATTTTAGAGGATAAATACAGTTCTATTTATGTAAGCGGAGCAGCTAGAGTAAATGGTCGGAAACTTCGCGATGCATTAATTAAAGGTGCACAAAATCATCATGCACAACGAATGAAGGGAGCAGCAACATTAAAGGTATCCGGTAAAACAATCACTGGTGTGGTCGTTGATAATAGGCAAGAAATAACAGCAGATACTGTCATTGCCACAACCGGTGCTTGGATGAGAGAGCTATTAACACCATTGGGGATTACCTTTCGAATAGAACCTCAGCGCGCACAAATTTTACATGTACAACTTCCAGATAATATAGGAGATACGTCATTATGGCCTGTCGTAAAGCCCCCAAATAACCAATACATGCTTACCTTTCCTGACAAGCGTGTTGTACTTGGAGCTACTTACGAAAACAATATAAATCTTGATTATCGAATTACCGTTGGTGGTATGCATGAAATTATGACAAAAGCAATGGAAATCGCTCCGGCTTTGCAAGAAGCTGCAATTATTGAAGCTAGAATGGGATTTCGTCCAGTTACACCTGGGTATCTTCCTGTCATTGGCCGTCTACCGGGTTTTCATGGTCTGCTTTTAACAAACGGTCTTGGTTCAACCGGTTTAACGATGGGACCATTTATCGGCTTGCAGTTAGCTAAACTGGCAATGAATCAGCAGACAGATATCGATCTGCAAGCTTATGATGTGCAAAAAGCGATGGATTAGGCGTAGAAAAATCATAAGGATCTATTACAAGAGAAAGCTGTATAAAAATGAAGCCATAGCCAGCGTCACAGAGCGCTGGCTATGGCATTTCATCAGACTTTTTGAACTTCTTCTAAAAAGATATACTTAGGAAAAAACAGTGCTAAGCATAATTAACTATCTTCGAACCCCATTAATTTATCCCTTATCCAAGGGCATAAGACTCTCGCTTTAAGAGTTAAGCAAACACGATCTTAGTGAGATAAAGGTACCTATTGCTCATTGTCGAGTCTACGGTTACAGGATGGAAAGGCTTTTGTAGTTATGCACGTGCTTTATTCTCGTTATATCCAGCTTCTAATTCCATAACTTTAACACGAAGTCTTCCATAGGTAAATTGGAAGATGGGACTTTGAATAAATGTAAAAACAAACGTAAATAAAAAAACAGGTCCGCCTAATATTAAACCAAGCAGTAACACAAAGGTCTCTGTAATGATCCGCACTTTACCGACGGACGCCGATAATTTATCTGAAATAGACAGCATAAAACCATCTCTCGGTCCAGAACCAACATTGGCGGCATTATAAACTCCCCCGCCTACTCCCATAATCATAATACCGATAATCATCCACACATAATCCATCCATGTATGGGAAGCGGTTGGTAAAAAATCAAGGAACAAATAAATATCGACAAAAATACCAACTAAAATCGCATTGAAAAAAGTGCCTAGCTTAATATACCTTTTATCAAGTATCCAGGACACACCAATTAATAAAATAGAAATAATAATTGCCCATGACCCGATGGATAATCCCAGCTTTTCATACAATGCAACATTGAGTACGTCCCAAGGATGGATACCGAGATGTTGCATGTTGATAGACATACTTACGCCAAGACTAAATGCCATAATTCCAAATAAAAATATTAGCCAGCGCATTACCAACATCACAGCTATTCCTTCTTTCTAAATATGATAAAAACAAACTATCTATTCCTTGTCGGTAGGGGATTACGCCTTAATACAAAGAAAATTAGAATTATTACACTAAGAGAATAACTTTTCTGACAAATATAAACCTTTAAATATGAAACATATTCTGCTTCTCACTGCTTTTTCATTGAGGTAAATGGCATAACTTCGAGACTTAGACAGCTTAGACATCTGCTTGTAAATTGTACCACTTTAATGCTTGCTGCTCCACTTCCTTAACAAAATTGTTTTTCCCTTGAATATATGCTGCTATATCATTTGGATATTGAGCTGCTAGCTTGAGCTTTAATTTGCCATATTTTTCAGCTGTTTCGGGATGAGTGATTAAATAATCTCTAAATGCAAGATGCCGCTTAACCTCATCACTGTCTTTTTGAAATATATGAACATGATGCGTATGTTCATCTTCACCTTTATAAAAGTATCTTCTACCTTTAAGCCCATACTCTCCTAAAAAAATGTATCCCAGAGTTTCCATATCTTTTATAAAGAGATCAACTTGCCAAATTGAGATTACGACTGGCATCATATCTATCGTCGGTTTAGCAGCTAATCCTGGAACTGCTGTACTACCAATATGGTGGATTGTAATCAATTCCTCCTTAAAAACTTCTTGTACCCGTTCCGCTTCTTGCAAAAATGTTTTCTTCCACTCTGTTTGAAAGGGAGTAACGATTACCTTCCGCATGTTTTCTGTCTCCTCTCTCTAACTGGTTTGCCAGAAAATGAAACTTCATGAAGTAGTGCTTTTCCTTCTTCCCCTACTGCTAGAAATAGAACAAAAGCTAACATCTTGGGCGTCCTTGAAAAATCGCGATGTGTCGCTGTCGTAGCTTTTCTTACCCTTGAAAAATCCGATGTATAGCTGTCGAAGCTTTCCTTGTCTTTGAAAAAGAAAAGCACTTTTTCTTCCGTCGGGCGCCTATCAAGCAGTCTCCTCGATTCTATCATCTTGAACAATCGGAATTTAGGTGACGTTATCTCCATTTAAACTTCTTTATATTCTTTAAAACTCTTGAAGTTATGGCACGTTCAGGGTAAAAGATAAAGAGACTCCTATTTATCCAGAGTCTCACCTAAAACTATTACTGCTTTTTTTCCTGTTTAAATGTTTCAAAATAAGCATCCAAAATACCTTGCCCGATGGTAAAGTTAATTGGGTGTTTTCCAGTAGCAATCCCTGTATGAGGTACAATAATTGCAAACGCCATTTCTGGATCATCATAAGGAGCATACCCAACTAATGATAAATTCTCTGTATTAGCTTTCATTTCCCCATCTACATAATAGGCATTTTCAGCCGTCCCCGTTTTCCCTGCGGCTTTATATTTGCGATACTTCGCTGTCCCAAAATAGTTCACTGCGGTACCCCGAGGCTCGTTATAAACTTGTCTGAATCCTTCCTGTACCCGCTTTATATGGGATAAATCCATATCTACTCGGTTCAACACTTCTGTCCCTTGGCTGCGATAAACAGATCCCAATCTGTCATCTGTCATGGATGGATTTCGTATCTCTTTCACCAACTGCGGTCGAACCCGATAGCCATCATTAGCAATCGTCGAAACATATTGAACTAATTGCAATGTCGTGTAATTATCAAACTGACCAATCGCATAGTCCATTAACAGACCGGGGTTAAATGGTTTTTTACCAATAACTCCAATGGATTCATATGGATAATCAATTCTTGTCTTTGCTCCAAGACCAAATTGTTGAAAATAACTACGCATTTTATCCCAAGCAGCCAAATCAAATCGAGCACCACTTCCATTAGGGAAAGGGTATCTATTTTCTCCTCCCATTTTGAGCGCAATGTAAAACATGTAGACGTTGGAAGACCGTCTTAATGCCAGATAATCATTGACAGGTCCTAGATTACTATAGGAACCTTTTGGTGGACTTCCCTTAATAGTAATGGTTTGGTCATTAAAAACTTGTCCTGGTACAATCACTCCCGATTCATACCCGGCTAGTACAGTCGCTCCTTTAATAGCTGACCCCGGCAAATGAGCATCGTGAAATGCTTTATACCCTGTATCGATAAATTTATTTTTTTTCCTGTCATAGGTTTGCCCGCTTACTGCTAATAGTTCGCCTGTCTTTGGATTCATGACCACTGCAATCGCATCTGTCAAATAGCGATGTTGATAAGGATGTTTTTGAATCATTTTCTTTAATTCATTTCTTAAAACGTTATCGACCTTTTTTTGAAATTCCATATTAATTGTTAAAATAAGGTCTTTTCCTGCCTCTCCTTCAACAGCTATTTCAGAGCCCACTGTTGTGCCGTCTTTTGTTGTTGTATATTGAATTACTTCTTTTCTTCCGCGTAGTACATCTTCATAGTATTCCTCTAATCCACTAATACCAACACGATCATTACGGCTATAGCCTCTGGTCATAAAGTGTTCCTGTTTATCTTTCGGTATACCTTGTTTTTCTGAAGTTATAGTACCGACTAAATTTTGAAATGTTTGTTTAAATGGATATTCACGGTCCCAATCGGCTATCGCATTAATACCAGGTAAATCATTTAAGTTTTCTGAAACTGTTGCATATTCTTCTGGAGATACATCTTCATTTTTAATAATATGGGGTGTTAGCGCATAAGCCTTATCCAGTTCTTTTTTAATGGCAATGATCTTTTTTTCCTGATCTGAAAAATTGCTGATTTCTTTATCTGTAATCCTTTCTAAGGCAAGGTTGTATTCTTCGGTATCATCCAGTTTTTCTTTTTCCTTTTTAGATAGTCTTTCTACTACTTTCTTCTTGTTTTTCAAGTAAAAATACTCTTTCTTATCCCGTTCAGAAATCTTATTCGTTTTCATCGAAATAAAAGGTGCTAATTTTTTAGCAACTTTTAATCGATCTTCAGCTTGTATCCCTTTTGCAGGAGTATATGTAATTGCATATAAAGGAGTATTACCAACTACAAGCTTATGATCACGATCATAAATTTTACCTCGAGGAACTGGGACTTTCGTTGTTTCTCTTATCGTTCGATCAATTTCTTTTTGAAAAGCTTCCCCTTTAAGAATTTGAACAACCCCTAATTGAAGTACTAAAAGAGAGAACATGATAAACATGATAAAAAACAACAGATTTAAACGAAATGGCAGCTTCTCCCTGTTTTCTTTTTTTGATTTTTTGATCACTGAACCCCCCTTATAAAAATAAAGTGAAACTTCATTCAGTAGGAATTTTATTCCATCTCCTACTGAATGTTAGTACCACAAGGGTATGACCTAAAGGCCCTTAAACGAATCGGGCATTTAGGTGCCGTTTTCTCCCACTTAAACCTTTTGTATCAACTCAAGATTTTGAAGTGGGAGTCTTACGGCACCTTACATGCGGGATGAATGTATTCAGGGTGTTAGACAAGCAAACTACTGAATACATTTCATTTATCTCTACTTGTTTCATTTAAAAAAGAAACTTTATTTGCGAAGATGTTTTCCTGAACACCCCTACACTTAAAAAATAGGATTTTCACGACATCAAATCAACCCTTGTGGGAAAATTTTATACTTTCTTAACATACGAAAAAGAGCACGGTGAATTTCAGTAAAAATGAAGCAGGACTTTATAGCTAGAAATAATTACCACGTGCACTACACATTAAATAGATAATACCATTTTTTAGCTATAAGCGGCAACCAAATATTTCCTATACTTCACAACTCATAAATTAGAAAAACCAATGATGGAATTATAGTAATATACTTCATCTTTTAAAAAATGCGTTTTTATTGGATTTTGCAACGTCTTTTTACCAATTCCTATCCAATTATACTGACTATTACTACTGTTATTTATTCTATGTTTTTAGATAAAATGATTATAAATATTATAAAACTTATCACAAAAACGAAAATCTTAAAGTTTAACTCCGCCTCTCGAACTTCAACGCATTGTATTTGCCAGTGTTAGCATTGAAAAAAGATGCCTGGATCTTAGCCCTTTTTATCCCCCTTTTGCACCCGTTCCATAAAGTACTTTTGTTCACCTATATAAGCAGCTAGGTTTATCTTGGATTTTAAGTCTTTAAATATCTTATTTATAAATTGTTTACACAATGATAGTTTGTGAATTATATCACTAAAAATTTTAATAATATTTTAATTTATATATATGACTTTTCATTTGCTTTGACTTACTAAAACGATCATTTAAAAACCAAGGTAGTTCTTCCCTGCATACGTCCTGTACAAAAAATATCCTACAAACATCCTATACAAAAAACAACAGAATCACCCATATCTTAACATGATTCATTATATTTATTAACACAATTGTCAAAAGAAAGTTACAAAACCTTCATGATTTAGTACGTCCAAACCATGATTTTAATTGTATATTAATAGAAGGAGGGTGTTTAAAAAAGATAAAAGGGGGTTTGTTAAATCTTCTGGGCTTATTCACTTACATGATAACTTTCCAAAAATTTTTTCACTCTCTTTAGCACTTTAGTACTATCTTAATAAGTAATGATAAAAGCTTACCGATTTTCATGATAAAGCTTTTAATGGAAAGCAGGGAAGAAAATTTTTGAGAATTTAACTTGCTCGAAAATGAACAATTCAATATTCTATTCCCATAATTTATCAAGTGAAGTTGAAAACAAAGCCTTTCTACCATCTATCTATATATTTGAACGAACTCATTATTTATCATATGTAGATGACATTTACCAAAAAATACTGAAACCAAAAACACAAAATGGGAGGAAAAGAAGCATATGGACGTTGTAATATTATCGCGGCTTCAATTCGCATCTACAACTATTTTTCACTTTATTTTTGTTCCTTTATCTATTGGTTTAGCTTTTATCATTGCGATTATGGAGACTTTATATGTAGTAAAAGGGAAAGAACAATACAGAAAAATGGCGAAGTTCTGGGGACATTTTTTCTTAATTAACTTTGCCGTTGGTGTTGTAACCGGGATATTGCAAGAATTCCAATTTGGTATGAACTGGTCAAATTATTCCAGATTTGTTGGTGACGTATTTGGAGCACCACTTGCAGTAGAAGCTTTACTAGCCTTTTTTATGGAATCAACCTTTATTGGGCTTTGGATTTTTGGCTGGAATCGCTTATCTAAAAAAGTTCATCTTTTATGTATATGGCTTGTTTCGATCGGAACGATTATTTCCGCATTTTGGATATTAGTAGCAAACTCATTTATGCAATATCCGGTCGGCTTTGAAATAAATGGCGGCCGTGCTGAAATGAATGATTTTTTTGAGTTGATAACAAGCGGTCAAGTTTGGGTAGAATTTCCACATACTGTTTTCGGTTCATTTGCAACTGGAGCATTTTTAATTACTGGAATTAGTGCATGGAAACTTTTGAAAAAACAGGATACTGCATTTTTTAAAAAGTCGTTTCATATTGCTTTAGTCATTGCCATTATTTCCGGACTTGGTGTTGCCTTTACCGGACATGCGCAATCACAGTTTCTTGTTAAAACACAGCCAATGAAAATGGCTGCTGCTGAAGGTCTTTGGGAAGACAGCGGGGATCCGGCAGCATGGACGTTATTCGCTAATATTGATACGGATAATAAGGAAAATTCATTTGAAGTTAATATTCCATATATCCTAAGTTATCTATCCTATAGCGAATTTAGCGGAAGTGTGGAAGGAATGAAATCCATTCAAGCTAAATACGAAGAATTATATGGAGAAGGTAATTATATTCCTCCTGTAAAAACAACATTTTGGAGCTTCCGAATTATGGTATTTACCGGCGGTATTATGATCTTATTAGGTCTATACGGTGCCATCCTTGCTAAACGGAAAAAGTTAGAACAAAGCAGCAAGTATTTAAAAGTTATGATGGCAGCCATTTCCCTACCTTTTATTGGTAGCACCGCCGGCTGGATAATGACAGAAATTGGACGTCAGCCTTGGGTTGTATTTGGATTTATGCAAACACAAGATGCTGTTTCACCGAATGTCACTGCAGGACAAGTACTATTTTCCTTAATAGCCTTTAGTACGATCTATTTAATCCTCGCGATTGTGATGGCTTACTTATTTATTAGGGTAGCTAAGAAAGGACCTGTTGAAAAACAAAAAGATGTTAAATTAACCACAGATCCTTTTGGAGAGAAAGGGTATGGTTCATATGTTAAATGAGGTATGGTTTATCTTAATTGCAGTATTATTTGTCGGATTTTTATTCCTAGAAGGATTTGATTTTGGTGTTGGTATGGCAATGCGATTTGTCGCTAAAACTCCTGGTGAACGACGAGTATTAATTAACACCATTGGACCGGTCTGGGACGGTAATGAGGTCTGGTTAATCACTGCAGGCGGAGCGATGTTTGCTGCCTTTCCAAATTGGTATGCAACACTATTTAGCGGCTTATACTTACCCTTAGTAATCATGCTATTACTATTGATAGGGCGTGGTGTCGCCTTTGAATTCAGAAGTAAGCTGAAAAACCAGAAATGGAGAAACACATGGGATTGGACAATCTTTATAAGCAGTTTATTAAACCCGTTTTTATGGGGAGTTGTTTTTGCAGCATTTCTCATGGGATTGCCAATTGATAGTGAAATGAATATTTATGCTTCTATTTCTCATTATATTACGCCTTATACATTAATAGGCGGAGTTGCTATTACCCTACTTTGTTTTTTACATGGATTATATTTTATCACGCTTAAAACTACTGGTGATTTACAATCAAGAGCTCGCGAACTGGCAAAGAAAATTGTTGTTGCTGTTGGTATCAGCTTAATTGTTTTTGTAATAGCTTCTTATTTTCATACAGATATCTTTACCGTTAGAGGAACTATTTTAGTACCTATTTATGCACTTGTCGTTGTTGCCGTTGTGTTAGCTGGCATGTTTACAAGAAAACAGCGTGACGGCTGGGCCTTTACAATGACTGGAATTACAATTGCCTTAACCGTTATATCCGTATTTGTCGGTCTATTTCCAAGAGTTATGGTAAGTAGCATCGATTCTGCGTTCAACCTTACTATTTATAATGCTGCCTCTGGACCATATTCGTTAAAAGTAATGACAATTGTTGCAGTTACCTTAATACCTTTTGTACTAGGCTATCAAATTTGGAGTTACTATGTATTCCGTAAACGCATTAGTGAAGAGGAGCATTTAGAGTATTAATGAATAAAATGATGAGAAATAATTTGTTAGCATATAAAGGGATTAAGCTGACATTGGGAATTGTCATTATACTCACCCTGCTGGAGGCAACAGCTATTATCTTTCAAGCAAAATGGTTAGGAGAATGGCTGTACCGATTATTTAATGGTCAATTAGTTTCTCAAACATGGGAGATCGGTATTCTATTTCTTGTTGCTTTTCTTACTAGATATTTAGTGGTAATGATCAAGGAAAAAGTCACCTATCAATTTGCAGAAAAAACACGTGTAGCCAAAAGAAAGCAATTAATGGCCAAGCTATTTGAGCTTGGCCCAAGCTACACCAATAAAGAAGGTACTGCGAAATTAGTTAACTTGGCAATGGAAGGTGGAACCCAATTACGCACTTATTTAGAATTAATCATCCCTAAAATGGTAGCTGCTTGTCTTATTCCGCCAATGATACTTATTTTCGTTTTTTTTCAAGATAAAATATCAAGCGTTATTTTATTTTTAACAGTACCTATCACCATCGCTTTTATGATTTTATTAGGATTAGCTGCAAATAAGAAAATGGAAAGACAATGGCAATCCTATCATCTGCTATCGAATCATTTTGTTGATTCCCTGCGCGGCTTGGAAACATTAAAATACCTTGGTAGAAGTAAAGAGCACGGTTATACCATTGATAAGGTAAGTAATGAATACCGAAAAACAACACTTGGAACATTACGGATTGCGTTTTTATCTTCATTCGCTCTTGATTTTTTCACTATGCTCTCCGTAGCATCCGTTGCCGTTGGCTTAGGTTTACGGTTAATTGATGGAAATATTTTACTAGATGTCGCTTTAATCGTATTAATTCTAGCACCAGAGTTCTTTCTGCCAATTAAAGAAGTCGGAGCTGACTATCATGCTACATTAAATGGGCAAGAAGCCGCTAAGGCAATGGAAGCCATTTTAGCTGAACCGTCTCCTGTAAAGATTCCAGTAGCGAAAGGCTCCATCACATGGTCATCTGATAGTACATTAAAACTATCGTCGGTTAATTATTGTCATGATAAGGACTCTTTTAATGCCTTGACAAATGTTTCTTTTCAGGTTAAAGGGTTTGAAAAAATCGGTATTGTTGGTGCCAGTGGGGCAGGAAAATCTACACTCATTGATATTTTAGGAGGATTTTTAACTCCAGATCAAGGAACGTTTCGAATTCATAATCAAATTCTAAATTCATTAAACGTCGATGCTTGGCAAAATCAAATTACGTATATTCCTCAGCGCCCATATATTTTTAATCGTTCAATTGCAGATAATATCCGCTTTTATCAGCCAGAGGCTTCAGATGAAGAGGTAAAAACTGCAGCAAAGGCTGCTGGTTTAGAAGAATTATTACATTTATTTCCACTTGGACTTAACCAGGAAATAGGTAATGGGGGCCGTTCTATAAGTGGCGGACAAGAGCAAAGAGTGGCATTAGCCCGAGCCTTTTTAGGAAACCGTCCTATTCTTTTGCTTGATGAACCTACAGCACACTTAGATATTGAAACCGAGTATGAATTAAAAAAGACGATGTCGAAATTATTTACCGGTAAATTGGTCTTTTTTGCAACGCATCGTTTACATTGGATGGAGCAGATGGATCAGATCATCGTTTTAAAAGATGGTGTCATTGTGGAAGCCGGTACACCACAGCAACTGATGGTGCATAAAGGCGAATACTATGCACTCGTTCGGTCACAATTGGAGGGAGTACAATGAAGACGTGGTTGATCCCTTATGTCAAATTACATTACAAAGGATTATTAATCAGTATATTATTAGGACTATTAGCTCTAGCCTCGGGAGCAGCCTTGATGTTTACATCTGGGTATCTTATTTCAAAGTCTGCTTTAAGACCGGAAAATATTCTTATGGTTTATATTCCAGTTGTGGCAGTCCGAACATTTGGTATCGCTCGAGCCGTATTACACTATCTTTCCCGGCTAACGAGTCACGATACGATTCTTCGTGTATTATCCAGTATGCGAAGTCGTCTCTATCGATTACTTGAGCCACAAGCTGCGTTTATTCAATCTCGATTTCAAACAGGAAAAATACTTGGTGTGTTGTCTGACGATATCGATCATTTACAAGATGTATTTTTAAGAACCATCCTGCCAAGTGTTACAGCTTTAGGAATGTATGGCGTTGCTATTCTTTGTTTAGGTTGGTTTGACTGGGTATTTGCGGCCATGATGGCAGTATATCTCTTTTTTATCGTCATTTTCATTCCAATTATATCCCTGTGGTTTAGCCGAAAGAAGACGAAAAAAATAAAAAATGGTCGGCATGCTCAATATCAAATGCTAACAGACGGCTTACTAGGTATTAAAGATTGGATGATTGCCGGCAAACCAACAGATTTTATGAAGGATGATAATAATAAAGACCAAATGGTAGCGAATATGGAACAATCAATCAGAAATCAACGTAGCTACCGAGATTTTATTAACCAACTGATCATTGGAGCAATGGTTATTTCCATGGTTTCCTGGTCTAGTTCCATGGTACATGAAGGAGGAATGCATGTTACGCTAATCGCTGCTTTTGTACTTGTTACGTTATCTGTTTCCGAAGCTTTTTTGCCAGTAGCAGGTGCCGTGGAACAAATACCAGAATACCATGAATCCATTGCCAGATTAGATAGTATTAATGAAGATGAGAAAACGGACAAAGAAGGTTTGAATCATCTATTTATTCCATCAACCGCAGAGATTAAACTAAGCAATGTTTTCTTTAAATATCCAGGCGTTGATGACTGGGTTTTAGAACAAATCTCCATGGATATACCACAAGGAAGAAGAATAGCCTTGTTAGGAAAGAGCGGCGCTGGTAAATCGAGCATAGCTCAATTAATTTGTGGTTCTTATTCCCCAACGAAAGGAACGGTTACGATTAATGGAAGTGACGCCACTCTATTTGGAGATTCCTTATTTGAATTTGTTTCGATTTTAAATCAACGTCCTCATCTATTTAACACAACGATTGCCAATAATCTTCGTTTAGGGAATCAACAAGCAACCGATCAGGAAATTATTGAAGTTGCAAAAAAAGTCCAGTTACATGACTATATTATGAGTTTACCTAACGGCTACAATACACAAATGGAGGAATCGGGACAAATTTTCAGCGGTGGACAACAACAACGAATTGCTTTAGCAAGAATTTTGTTAAAAGGTTCCCCAGTAATTATTCTGGACGAACCGACTGTAGGTTTAGATCCTAAAACAGAATCGGATCTATTAAAAACAATTTTCTCCACACTTGAAGACAAAACATTAATCTGGATCACACATCATCTAGCAGGAATAAAGCATATGGATGAAGTGATCTTTTTAGAAAATGGAAAAATTGAGCTACAAGGTTCGCATCAAGAGTTATTAAACACGTCACAACGATATCGGGATTTATATTATTTAGATGTGCCGCCATCGATACGGAAAATGGTGCATATGTAGTAAAAACCTTCAGTCAAGTGAAGTGACTGAGGGTTTTTATTTGCACTATAAGAAAGTATAAAACTTTAGGCTTTATCCCGCATGTAAGGTCCCGTAAGTTTCCTACTTCAAGTCCTGAGTTCGTACAAAGGGTCTAAGGAGAAAACGGACCTAAATGCCCGATTGGTTCAAGGGCCTTTAGGTCATACCCTTGTGGTACTAACATTCCGTGTAAAAAGCATTCTACGGAATGAAGTTTCACTTTATCGTATAAGAAAAACGATTGCTTTCGCCATAAAGACTTGGCGACAAGCCAAGTTTTTCTAATGATGAACAGCAAGCCGCGTTAAATCTAAGTCTCATATCAGAAAAGTAATCCAAAAATTAGACAGTTTGTTATTCCATAACAAACTTTTTAATTCTTTACCTTTCTGGATTAGAAATCTTAATATAACTAATTTGACTTTGATTCATAAATCGTATTGGAGCAACACTTGTACCAAGACCGCTATCTATATAAAGATATTGACTATTATCAATTTTGTAAGTTCCTTTTTCAAATTTAGGAAAAAAGCCTTGATCCGGAGCTACTAATGCGCCAATAAACGGGAGTCTAACTTGGCCGCCATGTGTATGACCACTTAAAATCAAGTCTGCCGAAACCTCGCTATCATTTTCTATTATGTCGGGTGTATGGGAAAGCAGTACCGTATATCGCTTATCATTTATCCCATTAAATGCTTCATTCACATTTTCATGATTTGTTGAAGCATCATCAATTCCAACAAGATTAAGTGTAACCCCATCCACTGTCAGTTGGCTGTTCTTGTTATTTAAAACCGTTACCTTTCGTTCTTTAAGACCTGCTAAAAGTTCTTCCCTCTTTGGGTTATCCCATTCATGGTTACCTGTGACAAAAAAGACATGCTTATGCATCGAGGTAATTTTATCGATAAGAGAAAACATATGCTTCAAATTATCTGTACTTCTATCTACCAAGTCACCTGTAATTACGATGATGTCCGCATTTAATTTTTCAATCGTTTTCATTAGCTTTTCATTGTTATCCCCAAATACTTTATTATGTACATCACTGATCTGTAAAATGCTGATTGCCGAACCCTCCGGTATCTTTCCGCTATGAAACTGGACTTTATTTACTTTAAACATATTTGTATCCATAAATGTTTTAATACATAGAGAAAGGATGAATAGGATAGCAAAAGTAATCATCAACTTTTTCTTTGTTATATAGCGTCTATTAGATAGTTGGTTTTCTTTCATTTGTTGTAGATTTGACAAGAATGTTTCACCCTCCTTTCCGAGCTACGCTTGTCACTATCTTGAGCTATTCGCCTGCTGTTTCGTTCTATTAAAACAGAAAGGAATTTATTTCATTCAATCATGTTCTTTAACTTCTAAAAACGTGTTAAAATCACAGCTTCTACCATCCACCCTATGCTGGAATTAACTATCTGTTACTTTTATTTCGTGCTTCCATAATACAGAGATATACCATTTTTCCCTTTCCAATCAAGCAACTGTGAAACGGTGATAAATTGATAACCTGCTTGTTTTAATGTTTTTAACAGTTTTGGTAATGCATCTGCTGTTGTGGAGTGGATATCATGCAAAAGTACAATTGCTCCAGGAGTTATTTCATTTTGTACAATTTTTTGGATAGCCGATCCATTCCTATTCTTCCAATCTAGTGAATCAACAGACCAAAGTATAATAGATTGATTGTTTTCTTTTGCATACTTTATCACATTATCATTATAAATTCCATAAGGTGGGCGGATAAGACTCGGGCTAACACCAGTCACCTCTTTTATCTTTTCATTCGTATAATCCAGCTCCTTTTTTATGTTAACATCGCTCATTTTGGATAAATTAGGATGACTTTTAGTATGATTTCCAATTTCATGTCCTTCTTCTACCACCTTTCTTGCAAGGTCAGGGTAATAATCTACTTGATTTCCTAACATGAAAAAGGTTGCCTTTGCATCGTATTCTTTCAAAGTTTTCAAGATTTTTGGAGTTCCTTGTGGACTTGGCCCATCATCAAATGTCAATGCAACATATTTTCCATTCGTAAGCAATTTTCTATGCTCTTTTTGAATGATTTTTTTCTTTTCTACTTGTTGCTCTTTCGACATTCGTAAATAAGAATCCATATGATCCTGCAAAAAAACATATAATTTTTTAATTGGAATGTTGACTTCAACCGTTTCAGCAAATCCTTCTGTTATTGCATACTTATCCCAGTATAATGTTAAACCCTTTCGATCAATAGACCATTGCCAATCATCCGGTTCTTGCAGCGTTTCATATGTTTGCTTTTTATTCAGATATGGCTGCAATTCTTTATTCTCCTGCAATTCTTCCCAGATAATTTCTTTTATTTTGTCAAGATTTTTCTTATCAAGATGCAATACGTCATTAATGGTTAGAAATTGTTCTTTTTTTACATCAAAATTAAAAACTTTTACCATTTCCTGTTCATTTTTATCTCCATGAATAGCATATGTTCGAAAAACTAAACTATAAAAGTCATTCGTAATACGATTGGTTTCTAATTGAATGTTTAAATGAGCCACTCCTTGTGTTTTTTCATTTATGTTAATGGTTTTTAAAAATAATTCTTTTTGTCTTTTTATCCATTTATTAATAGAAGCGTTAATTTGTTTACTTTTTGTCTCTGGATTGCTAATTGAATAAGTATATGTATCTGTTTCTTTTGAAAAAGTTTTTAGCTGAATATCTGGGTATTTACTATTGCTTTCGTTCTCTTCAACTTTCTCAGCTTGTATATTATCTTTCTTATTTACTAGTTTATTAGGAGATGTTATTAATTTATTAATTCCTGAACTAAGTAGAAGAATTAATAAAACTAACAGAATCCATCCTGGTAGCTTAATACGTTTAATCACTTCAATTCTTCCTTCCCATAGTATTAGAAAAACTGTCGCCAAGTCTTTAGCAAAAGCTGTAGTTTTTCCTATACTATAAACCATAAAATTTTATACTTTCCTATATAATAAAAAAGTAGCGAACACTTTTTTATTATATACAAATACCCCTTATATTACAAATCCATTACAAATACATTGCATTTATTTCATCAATGTTTCAAAAAATGATTAATAGAACTAGCTTTCCACTTTGCATAAATGGTCGTCTTTAAATTTTTTCTCTCGTATATTATCAGTAATGAAGGAAGCAACGCTTTTAAAAAAACTGGGAACCTTATTATTACAGAAAGGGCAATCACTGTAATAACAAGGTTCCCAACCAACTTTTAATTCTTACTTTCTATTCTCGTAGAACATTTTCAAGTTCTAAGTATACGTGCAACGAGGAAATTGTACGCTAGCCTCGTTTTCTTTATTAGCTTGTTTATCCGTTCCTTGGAAAAAAACAATTTTCCCGCGGGAATATGGATCTCAAGGAAGCCGTGCTCATGTATTTACACTCATACACTCTAGCTACTCGAATTTTTGCCGCATCGAACTTCGATGCATAGGCTGTGTTAGTTCGGCGCCTGCAACCAAGGATGTTGCGAAATTAGCTGACCGCGATCCTTTTCCCCCTTTTGGAGCACATACTACTAGTTTTCGACCTCATAACTTTTTTAAAGCCTCTTCAATCGGTGTTGTACCTGATACGATTTGAAATTCTTTACCAATTGTCGAACTATCCTCTAAACAGCCAAAAATGACTCTAGCGACATCCTCTCGTGGAATCTCTCCTCGTTCGACTTCAGATGCAGCTTCTATACGTCCTGTTCCCGCTTCGTTCGTTAATACTCCGGGATGAACAATTGTATAGTTTAAATTTGTTCGTCTCAACCACTCATCAGCATAGTGCTTTGCTACCACATACGGGGCAAATGAGGAAGATGCTGCCTGTATTGCTTCACGTCTTGTATCAAATGAACTAACCATTACAAAACGGTCTACACCAGCCATTTTAGCTGCTTCAATTGTTTTAACAGCACCATCTAAATCAACCATAAGCGTCTTATCTTTTCCCGTATGTGAACCAGACCCTGCAGTAAATACAATGGCGTCAACTCCTTCTGCTGCTTTGGCAATATCCGCAATTTCTCCTTCTAAATCGACCACTGCATTCTCTGCACCTAACTTTTTAAAATAAGCTGCTTGCTCTGGTTTACGAATCATCGCTCTTGCCATATGGTTACCACTATCTTGAATCAGCTGAACGAGATGTTTTCCAATTTGTCCATTTGCTCCCACAACAAGAATTTTCAATATTTCCACCCTTTCACTTTTTTAATTTCTTAGTTACTTCCATCGTAAATAGATTGTATGCATATGTCTACTAATCTGACTACTTCAGGTTATTCAAATCAGAAGAAATTTTTCTAGCAAAATTAAAAATAGTTTGGTGAAAAAAGATGATTATTGTGGTTTCCTAGTTCAATTATTTATGGTGTATTTTTTAACAAGTTATGTATATTTTCTAATACAAGGTCGATTAGTTGTTAAATGAAACATTCCATTTTCTTAAATTGTTTTGGGAATTAAAATGGACATGCTTGATATCTTGATTGCATTTATGCCGTTATCTTGCATAATTGTATGATCTTTGCATATATTAGCAGCTATTAATATTCTCTAATCATTTATGTTAAATAAATGATCCTCCCATACTCTGTCTAATAACTAAAGCTCTTTTAATCATGTAAAAAAGCTACTACATTATCTTTCGCCCATTTTCAAGTTAATTGTCATTCTAATTATTCCTCTTCATCATCAGCTTTTTGAAATAAAACTTCTGGGATTAATTCAAAACCTTCAATGATTGTACTTTCTTCTACTTCAATCATAAGACTCAGTTTCCCATCAAATTGAACCTGCCGAACAAATCTTAGATCCTGTGGACTGATGGAAATATCCGCTACCTTTGTCTTTATTTTAATTGACTTGGAAGTAGGTTTTGGAACAATATTACTCGCTTTCAACTCATATTTTTCATCATCAATCACCGTCTTAAACGCATTTTCTACCTTTTCCGTATCGACATCTTTTACTCCACTGCTTTTTAATACCTTTTCTACATCTTTGTAGTCTAATTTTGGTACTTCTTCTTCATCTTCATTTTCTTCGATAACTTGATAGATTTCATCATACACATTTGAAAGTGTCGATGTATTGATACGTTCGCCGGCTACATTTTTTACGATTTCCTCAAAAACAATTTTATCCTCTTGCGCAGTCATTATTTCTTCCGCATTCAATACTTCTTCAATAAAATGATAATTTAACTCATTTGCTTTACCTGCTGAATAAAGAACGTGATTGACATCCGCAGCATTATCTGTGAAACAAGGGAAGAGAAATCCTGATATGGGAGCTTTCAGGTTGATAATTGGATCTACAACAATATTATATTTAAACTCCTTTTCTACATAATCAAACAACAGTTCTTTTTTTGGATCTTGCGTTTTATTCATACTACATAAAATAAAAGAATGAGAATAAACCGTATCTCGCTCACTTTCTTCCGTTTCTTCATTGCGGCGTTTCATTGGTTTCATATATTCTCCTCGAATAAAAGTTACAACAATATCCATTTCGTATTGCTTATCTTTCAGCATTTTTTCTACAAGCCGAAGCATATAGCTGTTCCATTCTTCCGTATCGTTACTTAATAGACCCTGATGTAAAATGAGCTGGCTATTATCTTCTACATCCCGCCTGAATTTTAATTCAAATAATTTCTCATCCAATTGCCCAGACAGTACCTTTTTAAAGTTAGCCATAAATAGTTCTTTCTGTTCATCTTCCAGCAATTCAAATGGTGTACTTTGATAGTGATATATATCACTCGATTCTTTCATGATATACACATTAGAAATTTCGTTTATTTTTAATAAGTCATTATTTAATTTTAATTGTTTACGAATATTTGCAATGTCTTTCTTATTCAAACTCGTTTCACTCCTATGCTAATTGTCATTGATTGCTATGAAATATGCATCTTCCATCTTATCATAAATGCTATTTGTTATTCCTGCATATGCTATTCATTTTATCCATCACTTAACATTTCCCTTGTAACTAAAAAATCTTACAAACATTAGTTTAACAACATTTGTAAGAAATTTAGATTTAATTATTAGTGACAACGATTGCCACTTTCATATGTATATTTTTGCTGCTTTTATTCTCTTTTTCCTGTTTTATCTTTCACAGCATTTTTTATACTTTTTCCCATTTCCACATGGACACAGCTGATTTCTTCCTATCTTCTCAACTTTTTTCTATCAGGATGATTGGATTTAGGTATTGGTAAGGTTGTAATTGTTTTTTCTCCTGTTCCATTAACTCCATGGATGTATGTCCTTTAAGAAACCATCCCCTCGTGTTATTGGATCAGATAAACCAACTTGTCCATTAATTTTTCAACTATTTTCATACTATTAAGTTCTAAATATATTGATAAGTACCATATAATATCATTTGGACCTTCACCAATTTTGGTTGCATAGACCCACTCCTTCTACGATACTATCAACTCCCTTCTTATTTATTGCATAATTTTGGGTAAGAAAATTGACTAATTGCTGATAACTATTGTTTTGTCAACAAACCCTGATTCACCAGCTATAAGTAATTGCTTTTTCAGTAAAAGGGTAAAATGCTATATTTTCTCTCATTTGATGTTCCCGTTTCACTCTTTTGGGATCGAATACTCGTATATTGGAAAAACCATCCTCATCTATATCGATCTCCTGAGGAAAATAATTAGAATCTATAATAACTTCTACGTACTATTGGTTACTAATTTGAAACGTTCTGTGTCCTATAAAAAACATATTCGCGGCCAGGTACTCAGGTATCTGTTGTTCTAATGCAATCAGCTCAGCTTTTTTTAGAAGTAAGTCAATCCAATATGCAAGCTCTTTTTTGTTATTAATGAATACTAATTTCTCCTTATAAATAGCTATTTTATTAATAGCCTTTGACAAATTTTTCTTTTTATAATTATAATTCCACTTTACAATCTCGTAAGGCTCTTTAGATCTTCACCTTTACCTGGTACCATGTTAAGCTTCCTCTTAATAAATCTATTTATGATCCTCAATTCCCTTAATACTACGTTAGTATTTAAAATTATTATTAAATCCGCCTTCTTAAAGCTATCATCTAACCAAGAATAATAAACACCTTCAATTATCCACTCATCTTCAGAAATAATATTTAACAATTCCATATCTCTCAACTCTTTATCTTTCTTTTTATGATAGCCATTATCCCAAAATATATTGTCTAAATCATATGTTGGGATTTTTAGTTTAGTGGATAAAATATTTGCCAAATAAGTTTTCCCACTACCTGAACCGACTATGATATGTATTTTGCTAATATTACATTTCAAGTTATCTCCTAATTTCTTATACTAATTTTTTCATCCTCGTAAGCATTAACAACATTATTAAAAATCTCAGTAACTAATATCTCTATATCAGTAAACCATAGAGTTCAAAACATTTACTGGAATGTCAACACTAAAGTGGACAAAAATTATAAGGTCAGCTTCTTGAATTCTACAGGCGTTAAATAGCCCAATGTTCCATGAATTCGAATACTGTTGAACCAATGAACATAATCATCAAGTTCGAGAGCGAGCTGTTTAGGGGAAGAGAATGAGCTCCATTAGCGAATTCTGTTTTATATACCTTAAACATCGCTTTAGCCACGGCATTGTCATAAGGGTACCCTTTCATGCTCAACGATCTCTGAATCCCATCAGTATGCACGGGACTGAATCTCGCACGTTCTACCTGAAATACAACACAAAAAACGACGTCCTAACGAATAATTTCCGCCAGAACGCCGTCATATCAACGTTTAATATACCGGTGGTCGGGGTCGAACCGACACTCCCGTGAAGGAACGGGATTTTGAGTCCCGCGCGTCTGCCAATTCCGCCACACCGGCAAATCGGATTGGAGGCGGTAACCGGATTTGAACCGGTGATAAAGGTTTTGCAGACCTCTGCCTTACCACTTGGCTATACCGCCCTATAATTGGAATTGGAGCGGAAGACGGGATTCGAACCCGCGACCCCCACCTTGGCAAGGTGGTGTTCTACCACTGAACTACTTCCGCAAAATGGCTGGGCCACTAGGATTCGAACCTAGGATACACGGGATCAAAACCCGATGCCTTACCGCTTGGCTATGGCCCAATCTATACCCTAAGGGCGACCGGTGGGGATCGAACCCACGGATGCCGGAGCCACAATCCGGTGCGTTAACCACTTCGCCACGGCCGCCATATATATGGCAGGGGTAGTAGGAATCGAACCCACATCAAAGGTTTTGGAGACCTTCGTTTTACCATTAAACTATACCCCTACATATTAAAATCAAAATGGTGGAGGGGGAGAGATTCGAACTCCCGAACCCTGAGGGAGCGGATTTACAGTCCGCCGCGTTTAGCCACTTCGCTACCCCTCCGTAAATAATAAAATACAAATGGTGGCTCGAGACGGAATCGAACCGCCGACACAGGGATTTTCAGTCCCTTGCTCTACCGACTGAGCTATCGAGCCATTAACTTTTATGTATGAAAACCAATTCATCTTTATAGTGGCGGTCCGGACGGGACTCGAACCCGCGACCTCCTGCGTGACAGGCAGGCATTCTAACCAACTGAACTACCGGACCAATTAAATATAGTGGTAATAATTTTATATTAATTTATTTGGTTGCGGGGACAGGATTTGAACCTGCGACCTTTGGGTTATGAGCCCAACGAGCTACCAGACTGCTCCACCCCGCGATATGAAATAGCTTTGCTATGTTATAAAAGAGATATTTATTAAGTCTCTATCTACCAGTCTACATAAAAATGAGTTATCATTCAAGTTATATAAGTGACCGTTACTGGTGGAGGATGCAGGGCTCGAACCTGCGACCCCTTGCTTGTAAGGCAAGTGCTCTCCCAACTGAGCTAATCCTCCTTATTTGGTGACCCGTACGGGATTCGAACCCGTGTTACCGCCGTGAAAGGGCGGTGTCTTAACCGCTTGACCAACGGGCCAGAGAAAATATTTTTCAAGTGGCGGAGAGCGAGGGATTCGAACCCTCGAGGCCGCATTAACGGCCTACACGATTTCCAATCGTGCTCCTTCGGCCAACTCGGACAGCTCTCCATTGGCTCCACAGGTAGGATTCGAACCTACGACCGATCGGTTAACAGCCGATTGCTCTACCACTGAGCTACTGTGGAATATTCCAATATGAATCACAATGCCTGGCAACGTCTTACTCTTGCAGGGGCAAAGCCCCAACTACCATCAGCGCTGGAGAGCTTAACTTCTGTGTTCGGTATGGAAACAGGTGTGACCTCTCCGCTATTGCTACC